>DATNRE010000743.1:0-5035 GCA_036703685.1 Candidatus Obscuribacterales bacterium | reverse complement strand
GGTTGCCAGAACAGTTAGGACGAAGAATCATGCCTAAACCCCTATTAGTCAATAGGGTATTTAGCCTGCCATCAACGCCCCGTTAAGGAACAATCAGGACGGGACAGGGAGACAAATTAATCACACGGTTGGTGACGCTATCGGCGGCTCCTTCCTCGGTTAAACCGATGCCTCGACTGCCCATGACAATTAAATCCGCATTAATTTCATCGGCAACGTCACAAATCGTAAAAGCGGGTTTTCCCTCTTTTTCTAGGATTTGAGCTTCAATACCATCCTTAGAAAACAGGGTTTGAGCCTGTTTTAGTAAGTCCGCCACCGCTTCGGGAGACGTCATTTGTTCAGGATGGGGTTGAGGTTCGGCTACCTCGGTATTGGGCTCCACAACCGCCAAAACATGGAGACTAGACCCAAAGGTTTTGACCAGGTTGGTCACAATTACGGCCGCTTCGTGGGCTTCACGGCTTTGGTCAACAGCAAATAAAATGGTTTTAAACATAATCGCGCATCTCCAAGACGCGGACTTAGGTAGAATGTTTACTGTGAACGATTAGGTGGGAAACCGGATTGGGTTGATAGACAGGATTAAACCGTCCAAAACCTAAACCTTGCCACCTAAATTTAATCTGATTTAGACAACAACATATCCTAGGAGGATTATCCTGTGTCAAAAAAAACTGTAGCAGATTTATCCGCATCAGATTTATCTGGGAAACGGGTATTAGTCCGCGTTGATTTTAATGTTCCCCTAGATAACGGTTCAATTACCGATGATACACGGATTCGTGCGGCTCTGCCGACGATCCAAGATTTAACGTCCAAAGGAGCTAAAGTTATTTTAACTAGCCACTTTGGTCGTCCCAAAGGTCAAGTTAACGAGTCCATGCGCTTAACTCCCGTCGCCGCCCGGTTATCGGAATTGTTAGGTAAACCCGTTAAGAAATTTGACGACTGTATTGGGGATGAAGTCGTCCAAGGGGTTGCCGAACTGCAAAATGGCGATGTGGCATTATTAGAAAATGTCCGTTTCTATGCCGAAGAAGAAGATAATGATCCTGAATTTGCCAAAAAATTAGCTGCTGTTGCCGATTTATACGTTAATGATGCTTTTGGAACGGCCCACCGCGCCCATGCTTCGACCGAAGGAGTTACCCATTATTTGCCTTCTGTGGCGGGGTATTTAATTGAAAAAGAACTCAAGTTTTTACAAGGAGCAATTGAAGAACCATTACGGCCTTTAGCGGCTATTGTGGGTGGTTCTAAAGTGTCTTCTAAAATTGGTGTAATTGAAGCTCTTTTAGATAAATGCGATAAATTGCTGTTGGGCGGTGGAATGATTTTCACTTTCTATAAAGCTCGCGGTTTAAATGTGGGTAATTCTTTAGTAGAAGAAGATAAACTGGAATTAGCCCGGGCCTTGGAAGCCAAAGCTAAAGAAAAAGGGGTGGCTTTCCTGTTACCTACCGATGTAATTGTTGCGGATAAATTTGCTCCTGATGCGGAAGCAAAAACCGTTAGCATTAATGATATTTCCGAGGGTTGGATGGGGTTAGATATTGGCCCTGATTCGATTAAAGTCTTCCAAGAAGCGTTAGGCGATTGTAAAACGGTGATTTGGAATGGCCCCATGGGGGTTTTTGAGTTCGAGAAATTTGCGGCCGGAACCAAAGCGATCGCTTTAACCTTAGCAGATTTAACCAAAGAAGGCGCGATTACCATTATCGGTGGTGGTGACTCCGTTGCCGCGGTGGAACAGTTGAATTTAGGCGAACAAATGAGCCATATTTCCACTGGAGGCGGTGCCAGTTTGGAACTGTTAGAAGGGAAAGAGTTACCCGGAATTGCAGCGTTAAATGATGCGTAATTTTAGGATAATTTAATCGAAAGAGTAGGTGATATGGCGGTGTCATTCCCCTACTCTTTCTGATGATTCTAAGCCTGACTAGATTACAATATTGATGTGCAATAGCTTCTTTTCAGCATCAGTTATAGTTTCGGAAAAAAGATTTTGAGAACTAGGAAATTTATCAGTAAATTTTTTAAATGCTGTATTATAAAAATTACGCAAAATCAAAGACATGAAGGTAAGGGGTGTAATTGGAGAACAAACAGGTATTCTACAGTTTTTGAATTGTCCTAGAGTTAAATGACATTTAGGGTGGTCTATTTCTTGATGATTTTTAGGATCATAATCAAATCTAATAGGTACAGGTAAAATATTTTTAGCTATTATATCGGCATAAATTTCATCCATTTCATACATTTCAGATTGGTTTTGAAATGCCTCTAAGTTAGGGGAGGGAAAAAACGCAAGACGATGTGAAATCAAACTAGAATTTTCATAAGTGTAAAGAAATTGTATTAAAGCCCCATCAATCATTTTTATATTATAGTTTTTATTCTTGTTTAGCTCGTTATATATTTCTGAATAGCTAACATTTTTTAACGCTATAGAGAGATCCTCCATTCCTGAATATGCGATTTCATAACTATTATTACCACATTGTACACAGGAAGGAAAAGTCTGCGCGTCTGATAAACCAGTTTCTATTAATTTGCTTGTTAAAATTTCAATTTCTTTGAGAACAACTTGATGACTAATCATTATTAATTAAAATATCTTTCAAAGTATCTAACATTCCTGATGGCAAATCTTCTTTCTGAATCTCACCTCGCTGCAAATCTTCAATTAATTCTTGTAAACTATTTCTGGTTTTAGCTATTTTTTCACGTTCTTTGGTACTCATATCTCTATTAATCAAATTCATTTTTCTCCGTTCTTCTTCAGAAGGATAGGTAAATTCAAGAGAAAAGTTTTTATTTTTGACTCTATTAAATTCCTCTTCTAATCCTACCATTGAAGAACCATAACCTAATACTCTTAACCAAGCTTTACTTCTGGTCATTGCTGTAAATAAGATGTTTCTTTTTCTGGCAAGTTCTGAACCAGAATAGCATTCATGAGCATCTATGAAATAAATCATAGCAGCTTCATTGCCTTTAGCTCTGTTGATGCTCGTAAAAGTAATAGCTTTTTCACTAAAGAATTCATCTGGTTGAGTGGTAACACCAGCTAAATTAGAGTTTATACGCTTCTCAAAAAGTAAAGATCTAGCCTTTCCTACAGCCGTTTTAGTAGTTCGTGGGTTAGAATGAATAACCATGATATCATCATACTTTAACTCGTCTTCCGTTATATTTTTTTCTATTTCCTGGACTAACCATCTAATTTGTTCTTCGTTGTCAGTGAAATTTTTAAAGATTATTAAATCATTAATAAGTGAATGCTCCTCCAAAAATTTTGGACTTGTATTGCTATTCCTAGAAAGTTTTACAAACTGCCCATCTTCCAACTCGCCTTTCTCAACATGATAACCAATATCTCTCCATAAACCAGCATATTCAAACATTTGAATTAGCCCTTCAGTTCTGTAAATCCCAAACCCTAAAGCATGAGCAGCCGTTAAAATTGGACGAGAGTTTCTATAACAGGTTTCTAGTATGATATCTTGTTTGGGTTCTCCGTGTATATTTTGAAGTTGAACAAAGGGTTTACCTTCACTATCCTTTCCAAATATATCTTCTGGTGCTTCCATTGTTTTGTTATTGAGGCTTTGTAGCTCATCATAAGCATAGACTAATCTTTTCGGATTTTTCAAGATTTTATAGCAAAGCTGTAAAAAGTATTTAGAAAAATCTTGAGCTTCATCTATTAGTATTGCATCATAATACTGTTCAAAATTTTTTATTTTCATTAAAGCTTCACGACACACAAAATCAAATTCTTGACCTGATTGATTTGTTATCATTTTTGCTGAACTGAAATCCCTGTATTCAATATTATGTTTTTTACAAATTTCATAATAGATTCCTTCTATAGAGGGACTACCCCAGGCATGAATAACTTTAACTTTATTCCAGTCTGGTTCTTCATTTCTATGTTCAATAGTAAATGTATTAATTAGTTGCTTAAATTGATTTGTTAGTGAACGAGTATTAAAAGTAACAGCAATATTCCAATCAGGGTGTTTTGCATGAAGATATGCAACTTTAAGAGCAAGAACTATCGTTTTACCCGATCCAGCAAGACCTCTAATTCTCTGCACACCTTCAACAGTTTCAATAACAGCAGCACTTTGGTTTCTATCTAAGTTGGCGATAGAATCTTCCAATTTCTGAAGTTTTGCACCTTTAGAGTTTTCATTTTTAATATCAGTACGATTTTTCTTTTTCCGTATAGTTGTTATAGCTTGTATAACCGAGTTAAGTTTTTCAAAGTATTCTTGATTTTCCCAACTTTGAGAATTTAAGTATGTGTTAAGCTCTGACTCATTCAAAATGATTGGATAATCTTGATCTACAGTATCAGGTTTACTACTTAAAGCTGGTGCAAAAGTAGTAACTCCAATTTCTACCATAAGCCTCCTTTTATGAGTAAGAGACTTATGTTGAAGTAGCTTTGATTGAACTTTATTAATACTCTCATCTTGAACTTCTTCAATATTTATGTTTATGTTTTTACCTTCAATAATATTAAAAATTACAATACCGTGTTGTTTAGATACTAAGAGAGCATCAATTTGATAACCTCCCTCAGAAGTACCTATAATCGGGTATCCGAGATATAAAGTCCCATCAATATCGGATTTGCTTTCAAAGTATTCAGCCAATCTCTTGGATGAGACTGGTTTATCTAGATCACCTCGAATAACGTTAACCATAAGATGTTTATGTATAAAGGTTTAAGGATATATCTATATTATCCTTTGATGTAGCAAAGCGACGTAGAACCTTCAGAAATAATCATTAAGTACCTAGTCAAAATTAATTACTCATTCTCAAATCCAAAAAGTTTTATTTAGCAGGGGTTACAGCGAAAGCGACTAGGTAAACAATTTTGTGGAGGTGCTTACCTGCTCGCAAATTCTGTATACTGTCGGACATGGGGCCCAGGATAAGCCAGTACAATATCTTGCTTAGGCACTCCCTTTTCAACTAACTGATCTGCAATTGCATCCTCTGTTCCATCGTGTTG
>DATNRE010000742.1:0-5467 GCA_036703685.1 Candidatus Obscuribacterales bacterium | reverse complement strand
CACTGCTGGGGGGAAAACTAGAACTTTGCAGTAGAACCCTATAGATTCAATTGTCAAGGTTCAGCGTTTTGCCGTTAGGCGACTAGGTTTTTATACAGGTTGTTTACCTTTTCCTGTTACTGGATAAATTAACATAGATTGGAGAAATATTCACGGGGGTTAAAACCCCCTGAGTCTCTTGAAATCTCAGGTCTGAAGACACCGAGTTTTCAAGCTCCCAGACTTATGTTATAATTCAAGAAGTGGTTTAGAATCAGATCTAGATCATTTCTAACTTGGAGAGGTGGCAGAGTTGGTCGAATGCGACACACTCGAAATGTGTTAGGGGCTTTACGGTTCCTCGTGGGTTCGAATCCCACCCTCTCCGTTTTTCGGGCTCCCTATCGTTAAAATATTTGAATCACTGATAGAGGGGTTGTGTCCATGTACTTAACGCCATTGAGCGAAGCCATACAAGCCAATGCACTCGATAATATTCGTTTAATTGCAACGGATATCGATGGAACTTTAACCCAAAACGGAAAATTTACCCCGGATTTATTCCAGGCTTTGTTTGCATTAAAACAAGCGAAAATTCCGGTAATTTTAATTACAGGACGGTCGGCGGGATGGGTACAAGCCTTAAAACATTATCTTCCGGTGACAGGTGCGATCGCGGAAAATGGCGGTTTATATTATCCCGTGGAGTCTGACCAGCCGCAATTTTTAATCCCTTTAAATTCCCTATCCCAACATCGGCAAAATTTAGCCCAAGGGTTTCAAATTCTCCAAGTTCAATATCCCCATCTCCAGGCTTCCGCCGATAATCCTTTTCGGTTTACAGATTGGACATTTGATATTCAAAATATTAGTTTATCGGAAATTCAACCCTTAACAGAACTTTGTGCAGAATTGGGTTGGGGATTTACCTATAGCACTGTTCAAGGTCATATTAAACCTAAAAACCAAGATAAAGCCACGGGATTATTAAAGGTTATTCAACACTATTGGTCAGACTTAACCCCGGAACAAATTCTTACCATTGGCGATAGTCCTAATGATCAAACTCTATTTAATTCGGAGTTATTTCCTCAGTCTATTGGAGTGGCTAATATCTTAGAATATAGTGATCAATTAACTCATAAACCCCGTTATATTACCGCAGGTTTAGAAGTCGAAGGATTTTGTCAAATTGCGAAAGTTTTTAATTTATAATGGTGTTGGTTGTTGTTACTAAGACCTCTTGTAAGAGTGCGCTTAAGCGCAACAACGGGCGCAGCGACACTCACAATCTGAAGTTGTGTTATTATCGGCTCAACAATATATTCCCCCACCTGCGATGAGTTATTGTATGACCGTAGGATGTTCTCATCCAGAAAATCTCAACTCAGCCGAATATTGTCAAGGTTGTGGTCAATTTCTATTACTCCAAAATCGTTATCTCGCCATAAAACCTTTAAGTCGGGGCGGTTTTGGTCGGACATTTTTGGCAATTGATCAACAAATTCCGTCCCATCCCTATTGTGTGATTAAACAATTCTTTGTTGAGTATGAAAACCCCCAGGATTATCAAACCGCCGCTAACTTATTTCGTCAGGAAGCAGTGCGTTTAGATCAATTGGGAAAACACCCCCAAATTCCTCAACTATTAGCACATTTTGAACAAAATCAACAATTGTTTATTGTCCAAGAATATATTCAGGGAAAAACCCTATTTGATGAATTAAAACAAGATGGATTATTTACAGAAAAAAAAATTTGGCACGTTTTAAAAAAAATTCTCCCTATTTTACAATTTATTCATGAAAAAAATATTATTCATCGAGATATTAAACCGGCTAATTTGATGCGGCGTTGTTCTCTCCCTTCCTGTCCTGAAAACCCTTTAGATCCCGTTGTAGATTTAACCCAAATTCCCCCGACTATTCAAATGGGAGATCAAGAACAGGCTCAAATAAGTGCTAAAATCAAATCTAATATTTATCCTATTTTATCCGCAGAAAATTCCGACCTTAAAACCAGCACGGATTTCAATGAAAATGACATTGTTTTAATAGATTTTGGAATTTCCAAGCTGTTAACAGGAACCGCCTTACTCCACAGTGGAACTATTATCGGAACACCAGAATTTATGGCTCCTGAACAAATGAGAGGAAAGGTTTACCCCGCCAGTGATTTGTATAGTTTAGGGCTAACTTGTTTATATTTAATTATGGGAATTTCCCCCGGAAAATTATATGATGATCATGATGAAAAATGGAATTGGCGGAGTTATTTACCTCCTGAACAAATTATTAGCGATCGCTTAGAAACCATTTTAAATAAATTAATAGCGGTCGCAATTAATCAACGTTATAAATCCGCCGAAGAAGCATTAAAAGCCATTCAATCTTCTGAAACGCCTGTGAATCTGGCGGTTAAACCTGTTATTCCGATTAAAAAAACATCTAAAAAAGTTATCCAGACTCCCGCTAAAACACCTAATTTATTAGAGAGAATTAAACAAAATTTAGGCTATCACTCCTTAAATGATCCTTTAAAATCCGCCGTGGGAGTCGATTATACTAAACTCCAAACCCTCTTAGCTCAAAAACAGTGGAAACAAGCGGATCAAGAAACTTGGGCTGTCCTGTGTCAAGCCCTAAAAAAGTCTAAAAAAACCTATTTATACGCCCAGGATTTAGTAAATTTACCCTGTGAAGATCTACAAACTATTAATCATCTTTGGGTAAAATATAGTAATAGTCGCTTTGGATTTAGTATCCAAAATCAAATTTATCAACAAGTTGAAGGAGACTATGGAAAATTTTGTCAGCAGGTGGGATGGTTAACCTATAATCCCCACAATCCTGATTATGGCATCGAATATAAAACATCTGCTCCTATAGGACATTTACCCACCCGCAATTGGATAGTTAGCACAGGAAAATGGTGGAAAAACTTAGAAATTTTAGCCGAAAAATTAGAAACTTGTAAAATTAGATAAAAACCGGGTTTCTCAAAGAAACCCGGTTTTTATGGTATAATGGTATAATTTAATCAGCAGAAATCGGTTGAACAAACTGCCGATTAGCTCGGACAAAACAATGGGAAGGTGTGGCTTTTTGATCGGTTTTTTCAACATAAATCCAGGGTTGTTGTTTCGTATCGTACACCACACCAAACCCCGCCGGGCCTAAATTAATTTCAAAGTCCTGTCCTGGGGGAAGTTTTCCCACCACAGGCCAATTTTCAATATTTAATTCGGTTTTATTACTAGGATTTTCTAATTGTGAATAATTGGTATTTCCTAACATCCGACAATCAATTCCTTGAGGATTAGATTGGGCCGTTTCCCAGGAAAAATGGGGCGATCTCTGATAATCTCCATTCGCCCGAGGTTGGGGAATAGACCCCTCCTCTGTCTGGGTTTGGGTAACGGGAGGGGTAAGAGGAGACTCGGAACTTAATCCACCGTTATCGAGAGGGAGTTGGGACGGTGCATGGAGGGAATTTTGACAGGCGATCGCCCGGACACCCATTCCCGTTAACACCAAACCCAAACCCAAAGATAAAATCACCGATCTCAAATCATTTTTAGCGGTCATACAGGTATACACAACTCAACAGGTTCCCCAGTTAAACTAAAGGGTCTTACCTGGGTTATTTTCACTTTCACCTGTTGACCTTTCAATTCCGCTAAATTTCCTGAGAAAAAGGTTAACCGATTTCCCCGGGTGCGTCCCATCACTTGAGATGGATCTTTAGAGTTTGTACCTTCGACTAATACTTCTTCAATTCTGCCTAAATAACGCTGGGAACGTTCAGCCGCCTTCACCGAAACTAAGCGATTTAATTGTTGCAAACGATCGGCTTTTACCACCTCACTGAGTTGATTTTCCCACAACGCCGCCGGAGTCCCAGGACGGGGAGAATAGGCGGCGGTATTTAATAAATCAAAGCCAATATCATCGACTAATTTCATGGTATTTTCAAACTGTTCCTCGGTTTCCCCGGGAAAGCCGACAATCGCATCCGCACTAATAGAAGCATCGGGTATATATTCCCGAATGGTATGAATAATTTGGCGATATTTTTCTTGAGTATAACCCCGGGACATAGCTTTCAAAAGTTGATTATCTCCCGACTGAAAGGGAATATGAAAATGTTCACAAATTTTCGGTAATTCCGCACAAGCTCGAATCAATCTTTCTGTAAAATAACGGGGGTGACTGGTGGCAAATCTAATCCGTTCAATCCCAGGAACATCATGAATAAAATACAATAAATCCGTGAAATTATATAAATGCCGACCCCCAGGACTTGAACCGGGCAAATCGCGGCCGTAGGCGTCAATATTTTGCCCTAATAATGTGATTTCTTTATACCCTAAACGGCTTAATTCTTCGATTTCTTCTCGAATAGCTTCCGGTCGGCGCGATTGTTCAATCCCTCGGACATTGGGAACCACACAATAGGTACACCGTTCATTACAACCATAAATCACATTAACCCAGGCTGTTACCTCACTATCTCGACGGGGTTTTGTAATATCTTCGATGATTTCTATGGGTTCTGTGGCAACAATTTGATTGCCTTGAAAGACCTGTTCTAATAAGTCTTGTAAACGGTTGGCGTGTTGTGGCCCCATCACTAAATCCACTTCAGGAACCCGACGCAGTAGGGTTTCTCCTTCCTGTTGGGCAACACATCCGGCGACAATAATGGTTAAATTTGGTTCTTCCTGTTTGCGTTTTGCCTGTCTTCCTAAATAGGAATAAACCTTTTGTTCGGCATTATCTCGAATCGTACAAGTGTTATAAAGAATCACATTGGCATCATTGGGATCTTCGGTAAAATCAAAGCCCATTTCTTCTAAAACGCCAGCCATGCGTTCCGAGTCGGCTTTGTTCATCTGACAGCCGAAAGTTGTAATATGATAACGTTGGGAATTTGTAGTCATCGAATTTTAGAAGTCTCCTATCTCTTGAGAAAGGTTAAATTTAGCCTTTCTACAGAGTTTATTATAATTCATTTTGTCTAGTTTTGTGATCTTTACGGTTGAAAACGATGAAACCCAAACAGATTGTTTACATGATAGCTGCTATTTCGATTATTGGGTCTTTTGTATTAACGACTCAGAATCCAGCTTTAGAATTATCGTTTTTAGTGGGATTTTTATTAGCAATTTTAACCAAAGGAATTAGAAAACGGCGTTCTGTGTCTAAAGATATTTAAAAATTATTCCCGAAACTGGCAATGATGCTGAATTAGGAAAATTTATCACAAATTCAATATTATCGCTTATACTAAAATTATACCATCAATCATTTTAGGTATAACTCTGATGAGTGTTCTGATTCCAGATGAGATCCTCCGAGCCACAAAAATGACTGAGGATGAGTTGAAGTTAGAAATTGCTATTTTGCTATATCAGCAAGAAAAAATTAGTAGTGGTAAAGCTCGGACTTGGACTAAGCTAACTGTGATTGAGTTTCAACATGAACTT
>DATNRE010000741.1:0-3530 GCA_036703685.1 Candidatus Obscuribacterales bacterium | reverse complement strand
GATAACTGGTAGCCTGCTGTCGGCGTTGCTCAATTAAAGCATCCAATAATTCTGACATTTCCTCGTAATATTTAGGATTAACTGGACTTTCATCAAGGATAATTTTTCTGATGTTATTTTCAATAGTCTCGGCAACTGCTCCCTGATTTTTCTTTAACCCCTCTGGTAAGGTTTCTATAGCATTTATACCATTATTTACAATCAGTTGAATTAAGCCTAAATCTTCAAAATCTGAGATAATTTTGCTCGGTTCGGCGCGGATATAAGTGTCTAGTAGGTGACGCATGGCGGGTTCGTAGAGTTTCATATCTAAATAGTCACCACTGGCAATTTTAACCTCATCCCGCATCTTGCTATAATGCTCAACTTCTGCTTTAATAGTATTAGCTTCAATGTTAGTATAACCCGCTTCTATCATCTCATTGGCGAGGTTGGCATAGGCACGAATTAAAGCATTAACAGCTTGATATAAAGCCACCCGTTTCGGTTCGTTGTTGGCTAAGGCATTTTTATCGCGGGTATCTGGGGTACAAAAATAATGTAAATAATCTTGACTATGACGCGGAAGGGGGACGGGTTCACATAAAGCTCTAACCATTTCTAGGGTTTCGTCGAGGCGCTCTTTTCCTTTTTCCAGGCGATTTGTTAACAGTCCTGCTACATCCTCCGCATCGTAGCCATCTAACGCGCCACTGGTGTAGTCTGTGATTGCCCCCTTCAGTTTTTTAAATAAGTCTTTATAATCTACGATATAGCCATATTCTTTATCCTCTCCATCCAAACGATTGACGCGACAAATCGCTTGAAATAAACCATGATCTTGCATCTTCTTATCAATATAAAGGTAAGTCGCGGGGGGAGCGTCAAACCCTGTTAATAGTTTATCTACGACTATTAATAAGCGCATTTGTCCGGGTTGTTTAATAAAGCGGTTTTTAACGTCTGTCTCGAACTCCTCAACTCGATACATGGCTTTATCTTCTGATTCATTGAAATAGTCGGCTAACATTTTCCGATAAATGGCATATTGGTTTAATTTCTCGGTGAGTCCTTCTCCGGTTTCTTCTCCTTTAATATCAGATGGGGCGGGTTTATAACTGGTAATAATGGCACATTTTCCTTTTAATTCAGTTTGACTAAACAGTTCATAAATTTTGCAGGCTTGATAAATACTGGCACAGACTAACATGGCATTACCGCGTCCATCCATAAGACGAGGTTTTGTTTCCATATCTAATAGAATATCATCAACAATTTGCTCAAGACGAGACTTACTAGAAAGGAGTTTTTGCATTGTTCCCCATTTCTGTTTGAGTTGGGTTTTTGCTAAGTCTGATAACCCCCTAGTTTTTGCATCAAACCATTGATCTATTTTCGTCTCGGAGGTCAGTTTTTGGTCAATATCACGGGCTTCATAGCGCAAATCCAGTACAATTTTATCGGCTACGGCTTCGTTAAATTTATAGGTATGGATATAATTACCAAAATTTTCAATACTGCGTTGTTTATCTTGTTTTAATAAAGGTGTACCTGTAAAGCCAATAAATAGGGCATTAGGTAGGATGTTTTTCATGGCGGTGTTAAGTTTTCCCGACTGGGTGCGGTGACATTCATCTACGAAGATAAAAATGTTACCTTTGGGGGTAAAATTACTGGGAGGTTGCAAGGTTTTGATAAATTCATCAGTGGCTTGATTTTGGGTGTTTTCCTCACGGTTGCCAAATTTATGAACTAAAGAACAAATTAACCAGGGGTTGATGTCGTTGAGGATGGTAATTAAATCACTACCGCTTTTAGTCTGATAAATGTTTTCATCTACCCCTTGAAAAATGTCTTCTATTTGTTCGTCTAGTTCGGTGCGATCTGTAATAATTAAAATTCGGGCATCTGTGGTGTTTTCCCGTATCCATTTGGCTAACCAGACCATTGTTAGGCTTTTTCCTGAGCCTTGAGTATGCCAGATAATGCCTCCCGCGCGGCGTTGGATATAGTTTTGGGCGGCTTTGATACCGAAATATTGGTTATGACGACAGGTTTTTTTAATGCCTTTATCGAAGATAATAAAGTTATGAATTAGTTCTAAAAACCGGGTTTTATTACACATACGAATTAAGGCACAATCTAATAAATTATCACCGTTTTCATAGGTAGAATTAGAAAGATATTTTTGTTCTATCGGATCTATTTGTTGATTATATTCGGGGTTTTCTTCTTTCCATTCCAGATAATATTTTTCTGGGGTTTCGATAGTTCCATAGCGCAGTCCTTGGGTATCATTTCCCGCCATAACTAACTGTAGGGTAGTGAAAAATGGGCGGATAAATTCTTTTTTTTGGTTATCAAGGTTTTGGCGGATACCTTCACCAATGGAGACAATAGAGCGTTTGAGTTCGAGGATACCGAGGGCGATACCATTAATATAAAGAACAATATCCGGGCGTTTGTTTTTTACGGTGACTTCTTCTGCTACGGAAAAATCGTTTTTTTCGGGATTTTCCCAGTCTATTAACCAGATAGTTTGGGTTTGTTCTCCGGCTCCTTCTTTGACTTTAATTCCGTAGCGGAGCAAGCTATAAACGGCTTTATTAGCATCATAAAGGTTTTGGATTTCTCCCAAGGTGGCGGCTTGGTCGAGTTCTCGCAATGCTTTATTAATTAGGGTGTTATTAATGCCTTGGTTACTTAACCATTGGCTCAATATTTCGGTTTCGATGTTGCGGTTATTTTTTCGATATTCCCAGTTACCCAGATAAGTGTAACCAAGTTGGTTTTGAAAGAGTTTTATAACTCGTTTTTGAGTGAGGATTTCACGTTGTCCAACATTACTCATAATTAATAATTGACAATTGATAATTGATAATTGATAGTTGACAATTGATAATTGATAATTGATAATTGATAATTGAATTTTAGGATTAGGGAGAATTATGATTCAGACGCTTACTAAACCTATCTCCTTTGATGAATTTGTGGTCTGGTATCCAGAAAATACAACCTGTAAGTATGAACTACACAATGGAAGGATTGTCGAGATGCCTTTAGGAACGGGATACCATTCTAATATTACCGGATTTATCAGCTTAAAGCTAGGGGTTCAAATTGACCGCTACGAGTTACCTTACTCAATTCCGGGGGATTGTTTGCTGAAACCGTTGGATGATGAGTCTGGTTATCAGCCCGATGTAATTGTGTTAGATAAAGGGGAGTTAAGTAAAGAACCCCGTTGGCAAAAAGAGTCTATTATTACGCTGGGGAGTTCGGTGCGGTTAGTGGTGGAAGTTGTTAGTACAAATTGGCAAAATGATTATTTGAGGAAGGTGGGAGATTATGAGTTAATGGGAATACCTGAGTATTGGATTGTGGATTATTTGGGGTTGGGGGGGCGACGTTTTATTGGTGATCCTAAATCGCCGACGCTTTCTATTTATAATATGGTTAACGGGGAGTATGAGGTGAGGCAATTTCGTGATGATGAAAGGGTTAAGTCTTTAGTTTTTCCTGAGTTAGAGTTAACAGTTAAACAGATTTTT
>DATNRE010000740.1:0-1923 GCA_036703685.1 Candidatus Obscuribacterales bacterium | reverse complement strand
TTACTCAGTCGGGTTCTGCATTTTGGGAAGCTCGGGGTCAAGTCTTAGTTTTCCCAGGTTATACCGTTTACTGGAATAATATCAGTTCGGATCATCAACTCCCTGCGATTAAATCAGGGCAGAATTTGACTTTACAACAAGCAGGTGCAGAGCAAAAACGGACTCAACCTCCATCTCGTTATAGCGAACCTAAGCTGGTGCAATGGATGGAGAAAAAAGGGATTGGCCGACCCAGTACCTATTCTCCTACGATTAAAAGGTTGAAGGAACGTGAATATGTGCAACTCTTCAAAAGTAAATTACAACCCACTCCATTAGGTTTAGAATTGGATGCTTTTTTAGAGAAAGTTTTACCGGATTTAATTACTGCTGAATTTACGGCAAAGATGGAGCAGGATTTAGATGCAATAGCCACCGGAAAACTGAATTGGGAGCGTTATTTAATTGATTGGAATCGGGAGTATTTTGCTCCTGCTTTAAAACAAGCGATCGCTAAACTTCCCCAATTTCAATCTAGTTCATCTGTCCGTTCTATTCCTAAACTCAAAACTCACGCAGTTACTGATATTAAGTGTCCTCAGTGTGGCAAGTTTATGGTAAAAGTTCCCTCGAAGTCGCCAAAAGTAAAAGCTGGGCATTTTTTGAGTTGTGATTCTCATCAAAATGGCTGTGGTGCTGTGATGTTTAAGAATGAAAAAACGGGTTCCTATCAGTTACCCTATTCCCCACGTTAGTCTGCATCTTAATCTTAGACAAATCTTGAAACTTAAGAGGTGTTTTATGACTAGAAAAAGAAGTAGTTACAACAAAAATATTAGCAGCGAACAAGAAGATAACTCCCTTTTAAACGAAGACAATGATAGCACACCAGATGATAATAGTTTCACTGAATCTAATTCGGCTTTGTCTGATTCAGTTAATACAGATAATTTAAAATTGGAGAATACAGAGATGATTTCTAACCCGTCTTTAACAGAACTAGAGTCTGATATTCCTTTAATCAATCTACATTTTGTCAGTAGTCATCGCAGTAAGGATGGGAAAAGTTTCTTTGCGAAAACGGTAGCTCATTATTGCGAAAGTCAAGGAAAACCGATTATTTTAGTCGATTGCGATCGGACAAATCCTGATGTCTCTAATGTTTATAAACAAGCCGAACGAGTGTTTTTCTCGGAAAATCGAGAAACCGAAAATGAACCTGACGCTATTTTAGAATGGGCTATGGAGAGAAATTTACCCGTTCTAATTAATTTGCCGGGCTCAGTACATGAACTCGTGACAGCATGGATAGACCGAACACTTGTACCTATTATTGTAGAAAATGCTTCCTTAAGGGGTGATGCTCGTCCTGAAGTCAATGTCCAAATTTATAACTGGTATTTATGCAATGGGGAACAGCCTAGTTTAAATCTTTTCCTAGAAAGTTTAAACTATTTCGGAGGATGCGTACAACATATTTTAGTCCGAAACTATGGATTAAGTAGTAATTGGAAGTTGGTGGAAGATTGTGAGGATTTACAAAGATTTTGTCGGTCAACGGTAACTCACTCACAAGAACCATCATCCTCTAATTGTGATGATGCTCAAGTCAAAGATAGACACGGTTTACCCATTAAAAAAGTTCTACAAATTGATTTACCTTCTTTGTCTACTCAAGAGCGAAATCGCTTGAATCGAGAGGAGTTAACGTTTGCTCAGACTCTCGTGAAGCCGTCTTCAAATGGTTTAACGCCAGAAGGTTATAAAGCTTGGCCAATTTGGTCACGGCAACGCATTGTCGATTTTCTCAAAAAAGCATCAGTCGCATTGGATAGCACACAATTATGGGTATAAATCAATCTCAAACAACAGCAGCTTCTGAATTACAACAAACCCTTTTAGATCGGTTGCTAGCAGATAAGGATGAAGCATTTAAACGCAAAG
>DATNRE010000739.1:0-8797 GCA_036703685.1 Candidatus Obscuribacterales bacterium | reverse complement strand
CCCCGCTTGGGGTCATCCATGACTAATTCTGTCTTAGGTGTCGCAGCCGATTGCATAGGGGTACTACCAAAAACGTCAAAAACTCAAACTTATAGTTTTCAGTGTATCGTATTATTCCTACGATGACAAAGTTTCTACCGGGAATCTCAAAAAAATTTTGCTTAAAACTTGAGAATTAAAGGTTATGGAATAAAACCTTTAATAACTGCTCAACAATAATTTTCCAGGTGAATTTTTTCGAGACAAAATCAGGCCCAATTGTTTGTAAGGATTGATAAAGGGTTTCTTTTTGAATCACCATTTCCATTAACTGTAATAAATGTTCCTGATCTGGTTCTAAAAAGAATCGAGTTTCCCCTGTATTTAAGGTTATTTGCTCGAACTTACTTCTAATTTTATAGACTAATGTGTCATCTGTAAAATCATCCGTTGGCCCTCCATCGGTACAGATAACAGGAATACCGGAGCCGATCGCTTCTAATACGGGAAGATTAAACCCTTCGGCGGCATAGGGAGACACATAGGCATCGGCGGCTTGATAGAGTTGTGCCATTTCTCGGGAGGATAAATTGTTCCCAATATAGACCATTCGAGAGGAAATCCGTTGTATTTCTGTCTCGTTTAATGTGTCTTTTGTCGCCTGTTTGAGATAGTCTTTAGAAGGAAAAATAGCATCTCTCCCTTTTAAAACTAATCGAGCATGGGGATATTTTTCTGTAATCTGAGCGAAGGCTTTTAAAATCCGATCAATTCCCTGACGTTCATTCCACATGACCCCAATATTCAGGAAAATAAAACAATCATTCCAGCCGAATTTATTTCTGAGTTCCTGTCGTTTTGCTTCGGGTAAAGGATGATAAATATTAGGATCAATTCCTAAAGGAATCACCACGACTCGTTCTGGAACGGCCCCACTGCGAATAAATCCTTCCCGCGACCAATGGGAGGAGGTAATAATCAAGGTATCAGAATTACGATGGGCTTCCCTAAAACATTCAATTTTCATTCCATTAACAATAGAACGGGGTACAATTCCCCATTCTGTACAGCCAAAAATTGCGGTTTTTTTACTATTAGAATCAGTCGTTAAATTAAAGGGACAATAAACCCGCAGGGTAACATCGGCTTGTTGATCGGTTTGAGGAGCCGGAATCCGGTCTAATAAATCTTCGGCTTCGACACTTAATAAATGTTTGCTGGGTTTCCAATCTGAGGTAACATATTGAATATCTTTATGAAAAACTTTTAACGCAGGATATTTGATCATTTCCAACAGTTGATAACTGTTAATAAAAGAATAGGAATGGGGAATATCTCGCCATCCTTCCACAATAATGCTATGGGGAGAGGATAAAGAAACAGAATCTCTACTAACAGGATTTGCCCAGGATATTGCTGTTTGATCTTGACAAATTTCTAATAGTTGATCAATTGTATGTTTCCAGGTATAATGTTGATTGACCCATGGAGGAGCGGTTTTTCTAGCCCGTTCTCGCCAGGCAGAATTATCTATTATTTCTTGCATTAATTCTGTCAGATGTTCCCAATTGGGATGCAGAAAAAATCGACTTTGATTTTGAATAACTTTGGTTTTAAATCGAGTCTCTATTTTTAGGCTAAACTCTGGATTAATAATTTCGACCGTGGCTCCTCCCGGGGTATAAATAATTGGTAGTCCCGATGCTGCTGCTTCTAATACGGATAAATTAAATGCTGTAGCCACATCCACCGCTAAATAAGCATCGGAAATTTGGTAGAGTTGGGCGAGGGATGTACAGGATAGGGTTTGATTAAAATAGGCAACTTTCTGTTTTACTTTCATCACTTCTTCTTCGGTTAAAACCTCCTGACTAGCACGGGTTAACCATTGATTAGAGTCATGAAAAAAATCCGATCCTTTTAAAACTAATCGAGCTTGCGGATATTGTTTTATAATATTAGCAAAAGCTCTTAAAATAGGTTTAATTCCATCTTGATCCTGTAAACTTCCGACATGGAAAAATATAAAATAATCTTCCCATCCCCATTGTTTTCTGAGTCGATTTCTTTCGGTTTCATCTAAGGGATAATAAATTGTGGGATCAACACCCCAAGGAATTACTCTTATTTGTTCAGAATTTAGACCACTACGGATGAGTCCTTCCCGTGACCATTGGGAGGGTGTAATAATAGTAACATCGGGATTAATAATTAGATTTTTTAAGTGAAATAGGGGTTTGAGTTGGGGGGAAGAATCAATTAAAATTCCCCAGGGTGCGGTGGCATAGACCAGGGTTTTTTGACTATTAGAGGCTTTAAAATTAAAGGGTTGGTGGATACGAATGGTCACATCAACCGGGGGATTAATAGCTTGAGGAATTTCTTGTAAACGGGTTTCTAATACTGAGGGGAATAATCCGTTTAAAGGTTTCCAGTGAGGTTTTAAACCGGGGATATCTGCATGGGTTATTTCTAATTGCGATCGCTTCAACAGTTCCAAAAGTTGGAATTGATTGGCGATACTATAGACCTGGGGAATAAAACGCCAACCTTCAATATGAATTTTCATCGATAATTTTCTCCTGTTTTCTTTAATTAGTTATGATCACACTCAAAAAATAAACTATCATTATCTATTGCCAATTGTCTAGGCTCTCCTATTGAAAAAATATAATAGAGTTAATAGCCTATCAATGAAGAATTTATCTTGACGAATGTTCCTGCACTGATTAGACTAAATTAAATCGATGTTTTGGGTGTTATTATTGTATGGAATTATTCAAAATATTGAAACCTACATTCTCGATCCTTTATTAGTCGGTTCCTCCGTGGGAATTCACCCCCCATATCAGCTTTTATGGAAATTTTGGGAACACTAATTGTACCCCCTTGGTTTGGGGGAGTGGCGGCATTAGTTGAAAATCTGGATCTCCAACCCAAATTAATCGCCGAGCAACCCGGGGAAAGTTCTGCCCCCGGTGATCGGGTGTCGTCTGGGAACTAATTTTTCAATTTCGATAACTTACTAATTCCAGAGGCTAAACTAGATCCGTTGCCCCAAAAAATATTAGGAAAACTAGCCCCCTAGCTCTGTTTTCCCCAAAACTTCAGCATCACCGCCATAGAGATAGAGAGTTGGGGTAATTCATGAATTACCCCAACTTATGGGCTTAAATCCCCCTAAATCCTGTTCCTATGACCCCATCCCGACTTCTTCAACCCTGAGATTCTATGCACTACGCGCTCCAACGCCAACTTAAACGCCTGGGTCTTGATCGACACACTCCTCCGGTTGATATGGCTACATGGCAAGAATTTCTGGAAGTCGTGAACCACAGCTACAATGAAGCGGATCGGGAACGAAATTTAATTGAGCGATCGCTCACCCTATCTTCCCAGGAAATGTTGGAGTTATATAACCAACAAACTCAAGAATCAGAAGCCCGTTTACAAAACGAACGGAATCGGGCTAAATCCGTGATTAGTTCCCTGGGGGCGGGGTTATGTATCTTAAATCCCCAGGGCCGTTTGTTATCGATGAATCCCGAGGCCGAAAGGCTCCTAGGATGGTCGGAAGTGGAATTAGTCGGAAACCTGGTTTTAGAGTGGATTGGAGAGCGATCCCGATTATCCTTAGAGGGGTTTCAACGGTTAACCGAATCCGCCTCCACCGCCGCAGAGTTGACACCACTCCTCGAACCGATCAAATCCAGTGATGATCAATTTCTCTGTGCCGATGGCAGTATTTTACCCGTTTCCTATGTATTAACTCCAATTTTAGAACAAAACACTTTTATCGGAGCCGTCTTAGTATTTTTAGACATTACCGAACGCAAACAAGCCCAGTTAGAAGCGGAACGATCGCTCTCCCTCCTCCGCGCCACGTTTGATTCTACCGATGCGGGAATTTTAGCCGTGGATCGTACGGGTAAAATCTTAAATTTTAATCAGAAATTCGTGGAAATGTGGCAAGTTCCCATCACCCTATTCAAACCTCCCCATGATCAATCCGCCTTAGCCTTTGTGTTAAGACAATTAAAAGATCCACCTCGATTTCTGAAAACGGTAATGCAGCTTTCTTCGGAACCGCAAATACCCACTTATGATGTCGTAGAGTTCAAAGATGGCAGAATTTTTGAGCTCTATTCCCATCCTTCCCAAATGGGAGAAAAATTAGTGGGTCGAGTCTGGAGTTTTCGAGATATTACCCAACGGAAACGAGTGGAAAAAGCCCTACAATATCGAGTGGAATTTGAACAATTAATTACCCATTTATCCACCCATTTTATTAGTTTAACCACCGAGGGGATTGAAAATGGTATTCAACAGGCTTTAGAACGAATTAGTGTATTTATTGGGGTAGAACAAAGTTATTTATATTTATTCGCCGATCAGGAAATCCAGATGAATTCGATTTATCAGTGGTTGGCGATCAAAAGTCTCAATCCGAGTTCACCAGAAAACTCCAGATTAACTGATTTATTAAAGAAAATATTACCCTCAAAACTCCACCTCTGTGATCTTCCTTGGTTGGAAAAACAACTCAACCGCTATGAAAATATTTATTTGGCTGTTCAAGATTTACCCTCGGAAGCATTAAAGGATTTAGAATATTTACGACAACTTCATCAAAGTTTAGGATTATCCTCCTATCGTGAAACCGATACTTCTCCTGCAATTCAATCGATTATTCTCATCCCTTTAGTCTGTCGTCACGCCCTGGTGGGTTTTTTGCGGTTTGATTCTATCTATTCTAGTTATACTTGGTCATCGGATAATATTGCCCTCTTGAAAATGGTAGGAGAAATGTTTTCTAATGCCATTGAACGCAAACAAACGGAAGAATTTTTAAGAAAAACCGAAGCTCAATATCGCAGTATTTTTGAAAATGCCGCCGAGGGAATTTGTCAAACCACTCCCCAAGGCAAATACCTCAGTGCTAACCCGGCATTGGCCAGGATTTTAGGCTATAATTCCCCCGGGGATTTATTACAGGCTATCACTGATATCGGTGATCAATTATATGTAAATCCCTACCGTCGAGCCGAATTTATCGCAGCGATTCAAGCCCATAATTCCGTATCTGGGTTTGAATCCCAAGTTTATCGCCGAGATGGAAGTATGATTTGGATCTCGGAAAATGCCCGGGCGGTTCGGGATCAAACCGGACAACTCCTCTGTTTTGAAGGGACAGTCGAAGATATTACCGAAAGTAAACAAGCCGCAGAAGCCCTGAAACAAGCTAAGGAAGCCGCCGTGGCCGCCAACCGAGCTAAAAGTAGCTTTTTAGCGAATATGAGTCATGAATTAAGGACTCCTTTAAATGCGATTATTGGTTATAGTGAGATTTTGGCAGAGGAGGCGGGAGAATCGGGTTATGAAGATATTGTTCCTGATTTAGAACGGATTCGCACGGCGGGACGGAACTTACTATCTCTGATTAATGATATTTTAGATATTTCTAAAATTGAAGCGGGGCGCATGGATTTATATTTGGAAACCTTTGAAATTCCGATGTTAATTGAAAGTGTGGTGGCCACGGCCCAACCCCTGGTGGATCAAAATCACAATACCTTGGAGATTCACTATCATCCCAATACCCCCACCACCATGCTGGCGGATTTAACTAAGGTTCGACAGGTCTTATTGAACCTGATTAGTAATGCGGCTAAATTCACCTCGGAAGGCCAAATTACCCTCGATATTTGTCTGGCTCAAACCCTGCCCTGGGGAGAAATTCACCCCCAGCATTTAACCGTCGATCCCCAATCCGACTACATTGCTTTTCAAGTCAGAGATACCGGGATTGGGATTACTCCCGAACAACAAAAACAACTGTTTCAACCCTTTACCCAGGGGGACGCCTCCACCACTCGCCGTTATGGGGGGACGGGATTAGGACTGACCATCAGTCAGCGCTTTTGTCAAATGATGCAAGGCCATATTAGTGTCCATAGTGAACAGTCCAAGGGTTCTACCTTTACCGTCTACCTTCCCCTATTGGTTCCCTGCCTCTTACCCGATTTGCAAAATCAAGGTTTAAATCCCGAATCCGAGTCCGGGGAACCCTTGAACGAAATTGAACCCATCGGGGTTGAATCCACCTTGACAGTTAATAACTCATCGGCAACGATCTTAGTGATTGATGATGATCCCGATACCCGAAATTTGATCGAGCGATCGCTGATTCGAGCCGGAATGCGGGTACAAACCGCAGCAACCGGGGAAGAAGGACTTCAGCGCGTCCGAGAATGGCGTCCCGATGCCGTGATTTTAGATATAATTTTGCCTAAAATGGACGGTTGGGCGGTATTATCAACATTAAAAGCCGATCCGAATCTAGCTGAGATTCCGGTGATCGTGTTATCGTTCATCAGCAACAAAAATCGAGGGTTTGCTTTAGGTGCATCGGACTATTTGACAAAACCTTTTGACGGCAAGCGTCTAGCTACCCTCCTGGGCAAATATACGCCCGACCCCAAGCGGGATATGCTGCCCCTGGCTAATCATATTTTAGTCGTTGAAGATGATCCGATCATCCGACAAATGTTGCGCGGATTGTTACGGAGACAGGGTTGGATAGTCCAAGAGGCGACCGATGGTCAGGTAGCGTTGCAACTGATCGAGCAATCGCCGCCTAGACTGATTCTGCTTGATTTAGTCCTGCCTGAAAAAAGTGGTTTTGAGTTAATCCATGACCTTCAAAAATCCGACCAGTGGGCAAATATCCCAATTATCGTAATTACGGCGGCGGAATTAACCCCGACAGAATGGATACAATTGCGGGGCTATGTGGAGCAAATTCTTCAGAAAGGTAGTTATAGCAGTGAAGATCTTTTAAGAGAAATTCATATCTTGTTAAATGCCAGTCTGAGACTGTTTCCATCGGGCTCTACATGATCAGATTAGGTATATCGCTTGATCAACTCACTAGACGATATGCCACGATTATAGGGACAATTAAGTTAAATTAATTCTGTCCGCAAAATCGAGCGTGTCTAAGCCTTACGGCAGGTACTATCAAAAGATCTGAGAGTGTCCACAACATTCTAAGGCTAAACCATCAACATTGAGATCAGATCATGGTAAAGATTTTGCTAGTTGAAGACAATGAAATGAATCGGGATATGCTCAAACGACGCCTATTCCGCAAGGGATATGAGGTATTTATTGCCGTAGATGGGGCTGAGGGAGTGGAACTGGCCCGTTCTCTGGTACCCGATTTGATCCTGATGGATATGAGTTTACCCGTGATGGATGGATGGGAAGCCACTCGACAAATTAAGGGAGATGCCAAAACTGAGGCTATTCCCGTAATTGCATTAACAGCCCATGCGATGGCAGGCGATCGGGAAAAATGTTTGGCGGCCGGATGTAATGATTATGATACCAAACCCGTAGAATTTCCCCGTCTCTTGGAAAAAATAGAAGTCTGTTTAAAGAAAGCCACCGCACCGTAATCAGTTATCAGTTAACAGTCAACAGTTATCTTTTAGACTGATTTGATCAAAACCCTAACTGGAGGCGTGGTACTCGTTGTTAATATCCCAGGACGATAGTAGGAGCCACGAATTAGAGATGGACGCCCAACCCGATCGCGTGCTAATTGTTGATGATAATGAAGTAAACCGTGACCTACTTGCTAAACGACTTCAGCGCCAAGGTTATGGCGTGACCGTTGCTTCTAATGGCTTTGAAGCTCTGGAAATGATGGCATCGATGTCCCTGGACTTGGTTTTACTAGATATTATGATGCCTCAAATGAATGGCTATCAAGTCTTGGAAACTTTAAAAGCTGATCCAGCCCTGCGTCATATTCCTGTGGTGATGATTTCGGCGGTTAATGATATTGATAGTATTGTTCGTTGTATTGAATTAGGGGCGGAAGATTATTTATCCAAACCTTTTAATCCGGTTTTATTAAAAGCTAGAATTAATGCCTGTTTAGAAAAAAAACGCTTACGGGATCAAGAACAAGCCTATTTAAAAAAGTTAGCGGAAGAACAGGAAAAATCGGAAAGATTATTATTAAATATTTTACCCGAAGCGATCGCCCAACGTCTAAAACGGGGAGAAAGCACTATTGCCGATAGTTTCGCCGATGTGACGGTTTTATTTGCAGATATTGTTAATTTTACTAAGTTATCCGCTAATTTATCCCCGGCTCAATTAGTGGAAGTTCTCAACGAAATTTTTTCGGCTTTTGATGAATTAGCGGAAAAATATGGCTTGGAAAAAATAAAAACCATCGGAGATGCTTATATGGTGGTGGGGGGACTTCCCACTCCTCGCCCTGACCATGCGGAAGCGATCGCTAATATGGCTTTAGATATGCAGAGCATTATCGGTCAATTTCGTCTCCAAAACAATGAACCTGTACAAATGCGAACCGGAATTAATATCGGTGCAGTAGAAGCGGGAGTCATTGGGACAAAGAAGTTTACCTATGACCTCTGGGGAGATACGGTCAACACCGCTAACCGCATGGAGTCCCATGGAGTTGCAGGCAAAATTCAAGTCACAGAAACCACCTACCAACGTTTAAAAGATAAATATATTTTTGAGGAGCGTGGCATCATTGAAATTAAAGGCAAAGGCGAAATGTTTACCTATTTCCTCACCGCCCGAAAAGATTAAATTAGGGAACAGGGAACAGGGAACAGGGAATAGGTAATAGGTAATAGGTAATAGGTAATAGGTAATAGGTTTACCTCCCTTGCTCCCCCTGCTCCCCCTGCTTCCCCTGCTCCCCCTGCTCCCCCTGCTCCCCCTGCTCCCCCTGCTCCCCCTGCTCCCCCTGCTTCCACTGCTCCCCCTG
>DATNRE010000738.1:0-9411 GCA_036703685.1 Candidatus Obscuribacterales bacterium | reverse complement strand
ATTGTCCCTATGTTCTTTCCTATTTAAACCGCCTGAAACAGTTACAAGAAGACTATAGAGAACAGTGTGTAATTTTAGTGGGAATTAATGCCAATGATGCCACCCAATACCCGGATGATAGTTTTGAGAATATGAAAAACTTTGCCATAAAACAGGGATTGAATTTTCCCTATATTCGAGATATTACCCAAGAGGTAGCCCATTGTTTTGGGGCGAGTAATACCCCAGAAATCTTTTTATTAGATGGGTCGGGAATTGTGCGCTA
The DNA here is from genome assembly GCA_036703685.1 of Candidatus Obscuribacterales bacterium. Lineage (GTDB taxonomy): Bacteria > Cyanobacteriota > Cyanobacteriia > Cyanobacteriales > Microcoleaceae > Planktothrix. The sequence goes on along the minus strand of DATNRE010000738.1, from coordinate 9,146 downwards.
TCAGGGCTTAATTGATGATAGTTGCCAACGGGCGGAAAATGTCACTGTCCCTTATTTAAAAAATGCGATCGCCCAACTTCTCAACAACGAACCGATTACAACTGAACGAACAGATGCGATTGGTTGCTCAATTAAATGGAGACATTCTGAATAAACTGGAATTGGATCTAAATTCAAAAAAACTGAAACAATAGAGGTAAATTGATAACTGATAACCCCAATGTCTAGGCGACGGGTAAGGATCAACCCAATCCGTTCAAGAAAATTGGCGATACTGATGAATACAAAGGCTATGGGGGTATAAATGGGAACAGCGTACAAACGCATTTTACTAAAATTAAGTGGCGAAGCCCTGATGGGAGATTTGGGCTATGGGATTGATCCCTCGGTGGTTCAAGAGATCGCTCAAGACGTAGCCGAAGTGGTTAATCAAGGAGTACAAGTCGCCATTGTAGTAGGTGGCGGTAACATTTTTAGGGGGGTGAAAGCCGCCGCCGGGGGCATGGATCGAGCCACGGCCGATTATGTGGGAATGATTGCTACGGTGATGAATGCGATTACCTTGCAAGATGCTTTAGAACAAATTGGGGTTCCGACCCGGGTGCAAACGGCGATCGCCATGCAGGAAATCGCCGAACCCTATATCAGAAGAAAAGCCATTCGCCACCTAGAACTAAATCGGGTGGTAATTTTTGGCGCGGGTTCGGGAAATCCTTTTTTCACCACGGATACCACCGCAGCCTTAAGGGCGGCCGAAATTGATGCGGAAGTGATTTTCAAAGCCACCAAGGTAGATGGCATCTATGATAGCGATCCCAAACATAACCCGGAGGCAAAACGTTATCAAACATTGACATACAACTACGTCCTCACCCATGATTTACGTGTGATGGATAGTACAGCGATCGCGTTGTGCAAAGAAAATAATATCCCTATTGTTGTATTTGATCTGACTGTGCGGGGAAATATTAGCCGGGCAGTGAGTGGTGAACCTGTTGGAACCTTAGTTGGAGGTTGGTGTGAAGTTAGCTGAAGTTGAAGAACACATGGTTAAGGCATTGGAGGCGGCTCAACGCTCCTTCAATACGATTCGGACGGGACGGGCCAATACCAGTTTATTAGATCGAATCATCGTGGAATATTACGGGAGTCCCATGCACTTAAAAGCATTGGCGAATATTAGTACCCCCGACTCCACCACGATTGCCATTCAGCCCTTTGATCGCAATACCCTCAATATTATTGAGAAAGCGATTTTGATGTCCGATATTGGGTTAACCCCCAATAACGACGGTTCCGTGATCCGTCTGAATATCCCGCCTTTAACTAGTGATCGCCGGAAAGAATTAGTCAAACAAGTGGCTAAATTGGCAGAAGATGGCAAAGTCGCTGTTAGAAATATTCGTCGGGATGCGATTGATTCTATTCGGAAACAGGAAAAAAGTAGTGAACTCTCAAAAGACGAATCTGCTGATTTGCAAGATTCCGTTCAAAAACTGACGGACAAGTACATCGGTAAAATCGATGACGCCTTGGCTGTCAAAGAAAAAGACATCACCACTGTTTAACCGAGGTTGAGGGTTGGGGCTGGGTGATTTACGGTTAACACTCAACCCTCAACAAACAACAAAATCCCTAATATATTCATGACCACAATATTTGACTGTATTATTGTTGGCGCTGGCCCGGCAGGAGGAGCAGCAGCCTATCATTTAGCCAAACGTGGGCGCTCTGTTTTAATTTTAGAGCGATTTGCCTTTCCTCGCTTAAAACCCTGTGGAGGAGGAGTTTCTCCGGCGATCGCCCAATGGTTTGATTTTGATTTTAGCCCGGCAATTTCGACAACGGTAGAACGAATTCGCTATACTTGGCAATTAGATGATGCCGTCGAGTCTGAGATTTCTACGCCGATGTGGATGGTGCGGCGAGATGTCTTTGATCAATTTCTCGTGGAACAGGCGAAGGGTCAAGGAGCGCAACTTCAGGACAATACAGAAGTTACCGGGATTGAATTTAAAAGCGATCATTGGCAGGTCAATACTACCACCGAACCCCTAACCGCTAAATATTTAATTGGGGCTGATGGGGCTAAGGGTTCCATGGCAAAATGGCTGGGCTTGAAACAGTCTAAACTGCGCCAAAGTCAATTTATGGAAGTGGCAACGGATCAACCGTTGTTACCCAGTTTTGAATTTGGCATGGTAAAAAATGGTAGTATTTGGGGATTCCCCAAGGCCGATGGTTATTCCCTCAGTATTGCGACTTTTATCGGGGGAGAGCCGAAAGATCTGAAGAAAGACTTACTGGATTACGCCACTAAAGCCGGTTTAGGTCATTCGACCGTTTATGACCATCCTCTGTGTCTGTGGGATGGAGATAAAACTTTACATACCCAAAACGCTGTAATTGCCGGAGAAGCTGCCAGTTTAGTTGATCCCTTATCAGCAGAGGGAATTCGTCCTTCGATTTTGAGTGGGGTCAAAGCCGCAGAGGCGATTGATCAGGCTTTAGGTGGTGTGGGTAATGCTTTAGAAGCCTATACCCAAGTCATGAAGGAAGAATGGGGCACGGATATGGTCTGGGCCGGACGTCTGGGCGGTGCATTCTATCGGTTTCCGAAAGTTGCTTATAAGGCTGGGGTCAAAATGCCCGCCGCCACAAAGATTATGAGTAAAATTTTCTGTGGTCAACTCCGTTACGGAGACGTTGCGGGTAAGGCGATTAAACAATTAATGCCCTTTTAGTCAGTCATCAGTTATCAGTTATCAGTTATCAGTGAAGAAAATAAATAGGGCCGAGGTCTCCTCGCTCGTCACAGTAAATGGTAATTAGTAAAAAAGTAAACAGTTGATAACTCTTAACTCCAACACTAATAACTAATAACTGATGACTAATAACGAATAACTGATAACTAATAACTGATAACTGATGACTGATTAGGTACTTACTTATGAATCGGTTGGACAATACACAACAACTTCAATCTAAATTAGATCAACAGGTCTTGCTACATCGGATTACGAACCGCATTCGTCAATCCCTAGAATTACCCGGAATTTTAACCGCCACCGTTGCCGAAATTCGTTCATTTTTGGAAACGGATCGGGTGATGATTTATCAATTTAGTCCCGATGGTAGTGGGGAAGTGGTGGCCGAATCTCGCGATCACGATCACCTTCCCTCCTTGTTGGGATTACATTTTCCCGTCGATGATATTCCGCCCCATGCTCGGGAAATGTTTTGTTCCCTGCGTCAACGCACTATTATTAATGTCGGTGAGGGAAAATTTGGGATTAGTAATGACTCGGGAGAAGCCCAAACTCCATCGGGGATTGACTACCGCAGCCTTGATCCTTGTCACCAAGCCTATTTAACGGCGATGGGAGTAGCATCTTCCCTAGCAATTCCGATTTTACTCAACCCGCCCCATAACCTAGTCGGTGAAACTCCCCTACTCTGGGGATTATTAGTTTCTCACCACGCCGAACCCCAAGCCCTTGCCCAAAGCGATATCCAAGTAATCCAATTATTAGTGGATCAATTGACAATTGCGATCACCCAAGCTAATTTATTAAGCCAAACTCGAGAAAAAGCCCAACAGGAAGCCACTATCAATAGTATTGCCTCTCTACTCCATGAACGCCCCACCATTGAACTACAAGAGGCATTAGAAGCCACGGTTAAAGCCCTGGCTGGAGTGGGGGGACGGCTCTATATTCCGGCCTATTCCCTGAGTCCGGTGGAGGTGTTCACGACGGGTAAACAGCCCCATGCTCCTATGGGTAGTGCTTCAGGGATTTTAGAAGAACATCCCCTCTGGCAACATTGGTTAAGTCAAGGTTATGAAACTCCTTGCCATCATTCAGATATACCGAATCAATTCCTATCTCCTTGGGTGATCACCGATGTTTATAAGGAATATCAATGGCGGGTTTTAATTTCAGCCTTTCAGTCCACATTAATTAGAGGATTATTAGTTTTACCGATTCAATCTCGTCAGCAATTATTGGGGGTGCTGACCATTTTTCGAGAAGAAATTGATACAGAAACTTTGTGGGCGGGAGAATTTGATCCGAGTATCAAACAGATGATGCCCCGGCAGTCTTTTGAAATTTGGCGAGAGTCTAAACAGGGACAGGCTCAAGCTTGGACAGAAACGGAATTAACTCTAGCCACAGCATTAAGTCGTAAATTTGCGATGGCGATTCAACAATATCGATTATATCAAGAAGTTCAGACTTTAAATATTAATTTAGAACGGCAAATTGCCGAAAGAACCTCTCAACTTCAACGCTCCTTAGATTTTGCTAAAACCTTAGAACGAATTACCGATCAAATTCGTAGAACCCTTGATTTAAATATTACTTTATCTTGTTTAGTGCGGGAAGTTAGGGTTTTATTAGATACCGATCGGGTAGTAATTTATCAACTGATTAATGGACAGGCGGGAGAAGTTGTATTTGAAGATCGACGGAAATCGATTGGCTCGATTTTGGGAATTAAAACACCCGATGATTGTTTTCCCCAGGAGATGGCGGATCTTTATAGACAAGGAAGAATGCGGGCTATTTCCGATGTTTATAAGGAAAATTTAGCCCTGTGTCATCAAGAATTTTTAGAAGATTTGTGCGTGAAGGCAAATTTAATTGTTCCGATTAATCAAGAGTCTAAATTATGGGGATTATTAATTGCCCATGAATGTACGAATACCCGTAATTGGGAAGTTGAGGAATTAGATATTTTACAACAATTGGCAGATCAAGCTGCGATCGCAATTTATCAAACGGAATTATATCAACAAAGTCTTCAATCCGCCCAAAATGAACAGGCAAAATCCCAACAACTGACCCAAACTTTAAATGAGTTACAAAAAACCCAAAGTCAACTGATTCAAACCGAAAAAATGTTAAGTTTGGGGCGGTTAGTTGCTGGAATTGCCCATGAAATTAATAATCCGATTAATTTTATCTTTGGTAACTTAATCTACACGGGGGAATATAGCCAAAATTTATTAAATTTGATTCAACTCTATCAAAATTATTATCCCTCTCCCCCACCGCAAATTGTTAAATGTATTAGCACTATTGAGTTAGATTTTATTAGCCAAGATTTACCTAAAATTGTGGAGTCGATGCAAAGTGGGGCCGATCGGATTCGTCAATTAGTTTTATCTTTACGGAATTTTGCCCGATTAGATCAGGCGGATTTAAAATTTGTTGATCTTCATGAGGGGATTGAAAGTACATTATTACTGTTACAACATCGTCTTAATCTTGATTCATTAGAGGGGCCAGAAATTCAAGTTAAGCGAGAGTATGGCAACCTTCCCCCCGTGGAATGTTACGCTAGTTTGCTCAACCAAGTATTTATGAATCTTCTCAGCAATGCTTTAGATGCGTTAGCATTAAAAAGCACCGGAGCTAATCAGTCCTATCCAGAACAGACACAACCGTCTTTAGAAATCCGCACAACCTTGAAAGATGAAATTACAGCAGCCCCAAGCATTGTGATCTCGATCATTGACAATGGCGCTGGTATTCCTAATGCCGTACTTCCCCATATTTTTGATCCGTTTTTTACTACAAAACCGGTGGGTCAGGGGACGGGTTTAGGGTTATCAATCAGTTATCAAATCATTGTTGAAAAACATCATGGATCGCTCCAATGCCTCTCTAACTGGGGAATAGGAACAGAATTTAGAATAGAAATTCCCCTGCGACAATCCTTACCTGATTTGGCCCTGGATTCGTGATTAGCAAAATTCATACCCAAGATTTTAAGTGATGTTTTATACTGTAGATAAGTTGGCAAACTGATGACATTAGGCGCTTGTATATGATCGTAAATCGACATCAATGGAAGCAGTTACGAGAATGCTGTCTCAATGACAGTACCTTTGCCCAATTGCAGGGAATTTTAAACCTAAAACTCTCAAATTATGAACTAGAAATATCCCCTTTGACGACTTGGGAAGATTTACGGGATCTCGCAGACAATGGTGAGGCTATTTTTATCGAATATGATATTAATTTATGTTATGTTAAAATTAATTTAGCCGGAGCGATCGCCCTGGGTATTCATCCCTCAGAAATTGTGGGAAAAAGAAATCAGGACTTTTTTAATCAGCAAGCTGAAGAAATAGATAAATTTGTCCAGTATGTATTAAAAACAGGCGAAAATATTCGGGTGACTCAAGAAATTTCCTTATCTACGGGAGCCAAAATTTATCATAGTTTATATACTCCGATTAAAGATGCCCATGGTCAGGTAACAGGGGTGATGGGCATTTGTCGAGATGTCACCGATTTAAGACAACTTCAAGACACCTCAAATCCTATCTTAATTCAAGCTGAAATGCAATCTCAACGGGATCAGTCTTTAACAAAAATAATTAAGACAATTAATCAATGTGGGGAGTTAGATACCCTCTTACAAACCACGACCTTACAACTTCAAGAATACCTGAATGTTGATCGAGTGGCAATGGTGCAATGGTATGGGAATAGGGAAAGGATTCAGGGAAAATATATTGCTGAAACGGTCTTACCTGAGTTTAAATCCCTGTTAAATTTCGAGATCACAACAGAAGAATTATTGGGGTTTAATCCCGCCGAAAAAAATCAACAAGCTCTGGTGGTTTCAGATATTTATTATAGTGGATTTAATCCTTTAATGTTCCAATGGATGAGGGATTATCAAATTAGAGCTAACTTAGGAATTCCTTTATATAAAACCCAAGAATTATGGGGATTTTTATGGGTCTATAACCACCAATGCCGAGATTGGAAACCCGATGAAATTGAATTTGTTAGGGAAATTGCTCAATATTTAGAGACGGCAATTGAGCAGCGAGAGTTAGGTCAAGCAACCTCTCGACAATTAGAGCAACAAAAAACTTTAACCCGGGTCATGAGTCGGATTCGAGAAACATTAGATCTGGATCAGATTTTTCAAGCTACAGTTAGAGAAGTTAGACAGCTTTTAAATGCTGACCGGGTGGGTATTTTTCGCTTTTCCCCCGATTCAGGATATGAAGAAGGTGAATTTATCTCGGAAGACGTGGTAGGAGGATTTGATTCGGCTCTGAAAAAAAAGGTTAAAGACTCTTGTTTTTCTGAAAATTTTTATTGTTTTTATGAACAAGGAAAAATTAATGCTATTTCTGACATTTATCAAGCTAACATACATGATTGTCATTTAAAAATTTTGACCGAGTTTCAAATTCGAGCTAACTTAGTTGTTCCCTTGCTCAAAGGTCACAAACTTTGGGGTTTACTGTGTATTCATCAATGTAAATATCCTCGCTATTGGCAACAATTAGAAATAGAATTTGTCAGTCAAATTGCTCAAAATTTAGAAGTAGCTTTACAACAAATTGATTATATGGAACAGGTTCAAGAACAGGCGAAAAAAGTGGCGCAATTAACTGAAAAACAAAAATCAAGTGAACAGCAAGAATTACTCTATCAGGTGATTGAAAAAATTAGAAATTCTTTAGATATTTCTACTATTTTTAATACGACTGCCGCCGAAGTTAGAGCATTTTTAAATGCCGAGCGAGTTGTGGTTTATCGTTTTAGTTCCGATTGGTCGGGTTATTTTGTGGCTGAGTCTGTTACCGAAGGATGGAACTCATTACTAGATACGGTTCCCATGATTCAAGATACCTATTTACAAGAAACTTTAGGAGGACGATATCGAGATAATAAAACCTATGCCGTTGATGATATTTATACCGCCGGACATAATCCTTGTCATATTCAATTACTTGAACAATTACAGGCTAGATCCTATATTATTGTTCCCATTTTACAAGGACAATCCCTTTGGGGATTACTCGCGGCTTATCAAAATTCCTATCCCCGTCATTGGGAGGATGAAGAAATTAAATTATTAGCTCAAATTGGGACTCAATTCGGAGTCGCTTTACTCCAGGCAGAACTCTATGCAGGGACTCAAAAAAAAGCGGAGGAATTAGCTAAAGATTTACAACAAACCCAAAGTCAATTGGTGCAAAGTGAAAAGATGTCGAGTTTAGGGCAGTTGGTCGCTGGAGTCGCCCATGAAATTAATAACCCGGTTAATTTTATTTATGGAAATTTGAGTTATGTCACGGACTATACCAGGGATTTATTGGAGTTAGTCCAGTTATATCAAAAACAGTATCCTGATGTTTCCGAGGAGATTGAAGATAAAATTGAAGAAATTGAATTTGATTTTATCCAAGAAGATTTACCTAAGATTTTATCTTCGATGAAACTGGGTGCTGATCGGATTCGTCAATTAGTTTTATCGTTAAGAAATTTCTCCCGTTTAGATGAATCTGATGTGAAAGCGGTTGATATTCATGAGGGGATTGATAGCACCTTATTAATTCTCCAACATCGCTTAAAATCTAAACCTGATCGTCCGACAATTGAGATTATTAAAAAATATGGAAAACTTCCTAAAGTAGAGTGCTATGCAGCCCAATTGAATCAAGTGTTTATGAATATTATTAGTAATGCTATTGATGAATTAGAATCCTTATCTAAGGAGTCTTTAGATACTAGATATTTAGCTATTTCAATTCAAACCCAGTTAGTGCCACCCAGCCAAGAAAAACCGATAGAAAGGGTTAGAATTATTATTCAAGATAATGGTCATGGCATTCCCGAATCCGTCAAAAATCGGGTTTTTGATCCATTTTTTACCACTAAACCTGCGGGTAAAGGCACAGGATTAGGGTTATCAATTAGTTATCAAATTGTAGTAGAAAAACATAAGGGAATGATTGAATGTCAGGCTTTACCAGAAGAAGGAACAGAATTTATTGTGGAAATTCCGGTTCATCAAATTGGATAAATTATGTTCCAAATTCCTGATCAAAAGGGAACAGGGAACAGGGAACAGGGAACAGGGAACAGGGGTAATACTTCTGGCTGTTTCATGTCAGTATTAAAATGTTACAACCTATTTAGGATTGCTATAAATCAAGTAATTTTAAGGAGACGGTTTAAATGCTCTCTGAAGTTTATTATATTATGCGCTCAAAAGCGGATGGACGTTATGTCACCTCCCATCCTGACCCCGATAATCCATCGACCTATTTATTATTATTTTCAGAAAATTTTGATGCTCTGAGTTATTTAAACAAACACGCAGAG
>DATNRE010000737.1:0-2718 GCA_036703685.1 Candidatus Obscuribacterales bacterium | reverse complement strand
GGGTCTTTCCCCAACACCAACCCCGCAACACCACCGAGGCAACCTAGACCGACTAGAAATAATAGACCGGAGTTATTGATTGGCTTTTGCTCAATAACGAGGGTGTGTCCCCATTCCCCTGATTTATTTTGAAAGGGCGAGATTCCTTTCAAATCTTCTATCTGAGTTGAGGCGGCACTGAACAATCCCAGGGCGGAGGCCGTCAGGGTCGAGGCGATCGCTACACTCCAATTCTCCCTAGTAAAGCTATTTGGTTTTGACATCTTTTTTAGCCTCCTGTTCTGCCAACCTTTTAGCTTCTAATTCAAGTTGTTTTTGCAAGGCTTCTGTGCGTTTCTGTTGTTCGTAAGTTAATGATCTTAGCTTCATTGCAACTTCACTAAACTGACGCACCTCAGAGGCTAAAACCGAAACATTAACAGTCGTAAACTTGAGTTGAATTTGATCGGCTGCTGTGGTTTCCCAGTGCCGTTTTAATGCGAGTAGATTTCCCCAAACTTCAAATAATAGATCGGCGGCTTTCTGCCTTTCCTTGGGTGAACCGTTAAACTCCCCCTCAAGAGTGGCTTTGTCCAACTTGTTAGCCAAGAAATTGATTTTCTTAATCAAATACAACTCGATAGAAATTGGTTCTTTCTCAATAACTGAACGGGCTTGCAAAAGGAAGGTTTCTGCTACCGACTCACTCAAGTTATTGATTTGAAACCCCACCTCGTTTAATGACTTGTCAAGTAGGTCATTTCGTAACACTTCCAAATCAGGGGATGGTTGAAAGTCTCCTGAATTATTATCTGAATCCGTCGCAGTTTCTCCAGTCGGTTCGGTTGCCATTGCCACGGTTTCAGCACTTTCAGCTATGGGGACATTGGGGGCAAATTTCTTGCTTGTAGTCGCTCGATTTGTCGCCCAACTGATAGAGGCGAGAACCCCAACAACTATTAACAGAACCGCAATCCGTTTATGTGTTTTAGATCCCTTTTTGCGGTCACTCCGGGGGGTATCGGATTCTCCACTAATCGGGGTGTAGTCTTCACTAAGTGGTAGTCCGTCCATCATCTGTATCAGTCTCCATTATTGCGGTGTGAGGTTTTAAGTTTTTGGGTGTTGGTGTCTGGAGTGCCGTTTTCGCCTGAAAGTAGTTTCCCGTAAAGTTCAAGGGTTGCAAAGTATTCGGGACTCCCTGGTTGTAAGGCGTTGAGGTGGTTTTCCGTCGCCTTTTGGATTAACTCCCCTAATATTGGGTTAAAATCCGTTTTTGCTTCTGGTTTCTTGGGGGTAATAGCTTGATTTTCTGGTTCATTATTGCGGTTGCTACCTACAGCTACGGCAGAGGCACTGGACAACAAACCGATGAAACCCCCGTACTGCCCCATTCTGACTTCTGAAACTTCCGACTCTAATGTTAGAGATAATAGGACTGAACCGATTGCAGCAACAACCGTTCCCGTGAGGATAGGACTAAGGATAGGCGGTAGTTTTAGCTTCATTATTTTGGTAGTGATTCGATTGTATTTTCAGCCTGTCAAAGACAATTTGATTACTAAAAACCAGAAAGCCAACCACGAAAGCGATGATATAAGAAAGAAAGTTCATTAGAAACACCCTCCCATCAAAAAAGGCATTACGTTATGGGAACAATAACACCCAAAGATATTAACTAAATCAATGATAATTCCCATTTAAAAACCTCTCATTAATGATTCTAATTGTTGACTAATCTCATGGGGTTGGGGGATTTTTAGTATTTTCTCAATCCTCCCAACCCGGATCTCTAAATCAACTATTCTCCGAAAAAACTTTTCATAGCAAGCTGTTTTTTTGACTTTCCCACTGCTTCGTCAAGCTGTTGTTGTAAGGATTCAATTGATAGATCCTCGTCGAAATCCAAGAGGCTTTCAATCTCATTCCCAGATGCTTCATTCACCGATTGACGATACTCAGGAATACCAACTAATAGAGCTTTTGCACTCTGGATTTCAGCATCTGCTAACTGATTTAAGAAAGCCAATTGTTCGGCTTGAGCAAACAGCGCCGCTTTTTCTTTTCCGCTATTTTGTCCGGCTGCAATTACCGCTTTAGTATTGGTGATTGCATTGGATTTAGCCTTAGCTTGAGTCTTCTCAACAGCATCATTTAACTGTTCGGTTGCAGAACTTTTGGCAATAGCTGATTTAGCTTGCTTTGGTTGCTCCGCCGGGGCTTGGGGTTTCCGTGAGTTCTGATACAACTCGGAAACTTCCGACTGAGTTTGTTTTTCGATATTCTCGGATTCGTTGAATGACATCGTTTTTAAACTCCTGTAGTTGTTGTTTGATATCGAGCATTAAGACCTTTTCAAATACCTCTACCTCAACCGATAAACCGTTATTTAGGCAGTGGTAGTAAAGGGATTGAAACTGATAGTAGGTGTGGTAAGGGTAGCTTGAACTGACGAAAACATGGAGTAGGTACAACGCTTTTAATTCATCCCATCCAACATCTTTTTTGATTCCCAACCACCGCTTCCTTTCGGCAATAGTCTGATGAGAAACTTTAAATATTGCCTGGATTTCCTTCACGGAAAATGGTTCTAAAGTTTCGTCATTCTTGAGATCTACCGTCTTGCGACTCCCCCCTTTTCTGGGGTGAAAATTCATGGTTTTTTACATCTCTCCTGTATAGGCTTACTCAACCTTGATTAAGCTGATGTACCAACAATAAACCCCATTTCAGTGGGGA
>DATNRE010000736.1:0-29109 GCA_036703685.1 Candidatus Obscuribacterales bacterium | reverse complement strand
CTGGATGCTGATATTGCCAAATGCTTCGACCGCATAAACCACAAAGCGTTAATCTCCAAAATACACACATACCCTACATTAAGCCGTCTGATAAGGACGTGGCTCAAAGCAGGGTACATGGACGGAAAAGAACTTTTTCCTACCCATGATGGTACACCACAAGGCGGGGTTATTTCACCTCTACTTGCGAATATTGCCTTACATGGTATGGAAGAAAGAGTCAAGCAATATGCTGAAACTCTAAAAGGACAAAAATTGGTTAACAAGCAAGCCCTTAGTCTAATCCGTTACGCTGATGACTTTGTGATAATCCATGAAGACCTAAGTGTAGTTAAAAAATGTCAAGAAATAATTTCTGAATGGTTAAATGACATGGGGTTGGAATTAAAACCAAGTAAAACAAAATTAACCCATACTCTCAATGAAATTAATGGAAATGTAGGGTTTGAGTTCTTAGGGTTCTATATACAACAGCACAAAGTAGGTAACTACCGATGTGCTAACAACACGAATGGAACACCGCTAGGTTTTAAAACATTAATCACACCCTCTAAAGCCAAAATCAAAACTCACCTTGTCAAAATAGCTGAAGTAATAGACACTCATAAGACCGCCCCACAAGCTGCTTTAATTAGTAAGCTGAATCCAATTATCAGAGGTTGGTCAAACTATTATTCAACAGTGGTTAGTAAAGAAACCTTCTCAAAGATTGACAATCTAACTTATGACAAGCTGAGAGCCTGGGCAAGAACGAGGGGAAAAGGGGACATCAATAAAGACAAATACTGGAGAACAGTAGGAGATAAAAATTGGTGTTTCAGTACAGAAGATGGACTAGAATTAAAAACCCATAGCAGTACGCCAATCGTCAGGCATACAAAGGTTAAAGGTGAAGCTAGTCCGTTTAATGGAAACTGGATTTACTGGAGTAAACGACGTGGAGAATACCCTGAAACTCCCACAAGGGTTTCCAAATTAATCAAAAAACAAAAGGGTATTTGTCCTCACTGTGGTTTGTATTTCACAAGTACAGACATTGTAGAAGTTGACCATATCAAACCAAAATCGTTAGGTGGAAAAGATACCTACGATAACCTGCAACTTTTACACAAACATTGTCACGACATAAAGACGGCTAAAGATGGTTCTCTAACTAAAAATAAGCAATTACCAACAGTTGAGAACTATGAAAACAACCCGTTTTGAATCGTATCCATAACAAGGATGGAATTATCAAGGAGCCGTGTGAGGTGAAAGTCTCACGCACGGTTCTGAAGGAGAGGTAGGAGTGGTAACGCTCCTATCGACTCTAACATTATTCAAAGTTGTACCCTCAAATTTTGGGGCATCGCCGAATCTACCCTAGCCGAAAAAGTCGCTGATTTCCTAGAACTAAAAAATCCCACCGTTGCCCCCTATGCCAACCATGGGGAGGTCAAATTAAGAATTTCTGCCCGGGCCGAATCTCCAGAAATGGCCCAACAATTAATTACCCCGATTGAAACCCAACTCCGAGAAATTTCAGGACTCGATTGTTATGGGGCCAATGGTCAAACCCTCGCCTCGGTGGTCGGGGAATTATTACAAGAACATCAAGCCACCTTGAGTGTGGCAGAATCCTGTACTGGGGGAGGTTTAGGACAAATTCTGACCCAAATTCCCGGCAGTTCTGAGTATTTTCTTGGGGGTGTAATTGCCTATCATAATCAGGTGAAGACGGCCATCCTCCAGGTCAACCCCGATGATTTAGCCGAACACGGGGCCGTGAGTGCCGTGGTAGCCGAACAAATGGCCCTGGGAGTCAAAAATCTTTTGCAAACCACCTGGGGTTTAAGTATTACCGGAATTGCCGGGCCAGGGGGAGGGACGGCAGCCAAACCCGTCGGACTGGTTTATATTGGTTTAGCCACACCCCAGGGGTCAGTAGAGAGTCTGGAATGTCGGTTTGGGGAAAAACGAGGTCGGGATTGGATACGGCGAGTTAGTGCGAGTACGGCCCTTGACCTCCTGCGTCGTCATCTGCTGGGTCAGGGTTGACCTTGGAGGAAAAACATAAAATTGTCAAGCTATTGCCTAAATTTGTAAAGATTCGTTATGCTGAGAGTAGTATTGTGCAATTCAATACCTAAACATCCCTGGAAAAATTGTTAAGATTAATCTATTACAGTTTCTCTCGACGTTGGGTTCAGTCCAACAGTTGCCGATCAGCAACCCCGATCCTACCCTTTTTCAATTCATCCGAAATGTGATGGCGCGAGGTGAGGGTTCCGGGCTGTAAAACCCCCTAAATTCAGGAGATTATTCTGGGTTGTCCTATTACCAAATCCTTAAAATTTTAGAAACTTTTATAGAATTTTGAGCCATAATGGGGTAACATAATAGAATAAGAAATAGATAGGAGATATCTGTTAAAGATCAAACTTGCTAACCTATAGCAAGCCTAAGTTTTGAGCTTTATGCGGTGATTTGGCTGATTATTCGTTTTGTCTAACCCCCAGTCAATTTGCGTAGCTAGTTTACAGCGAGGAGCCTTTTGTTCAATGGAATACATTGATAGAATACTGGAAAAGTTAAAAGAATGGGCGCGGGAGCTAATTGATGCCCTATTGGGCCCGGCGACTCAACCCGAAGCGGAGCCGATTCCTGTGCCCGTGGATGAACCCCGCCGTCGGAGGTAGTTGATTGATTTAACATTTTATTAAGGTTACTCCGTTGCTAAGTCTTTTGGTATTGCATGGCCCCAATTTGAATCTATTGGGTCAGCGAGAACCCGAAATTTACGGGACAACAACGTTAGAAGGAATTAATCGATTGTTGGAACAGGAAGCCCAGTTGCTCCAGGTTCAACTCTCGATCATCCAGTCTAACCACGAAGGGGTTTTGGTGGATGCAATACACTCCGCATTCGGGCAACACCAAGGCTTGCTAATTAATGCCGGAGCCTATACTCACACCAGTATTGCCCTTCGAGATGGGATCTCAGGAGTCGGAATTCCGACCGTTGAGGTGCATCTGAGTAATATCTACCGTCGAGAAGCCTTCCGGCACCATTCTTTGATCGCAGCAGTAGCGATTGGACAAATTAGTGGATTTGGAGCCGAAAGTTACCGCTTGGGACTACGGGCTTTGGTTCATCATTTGCAGGGGCAAAAACCTTTAGCATCCTCTCCATGAACCCCTATTCACGATCTGGCCAATTTCAAGGGGCTTTTCTCGGAATCGTCCTCGGTTATCAGTTGGGTGAACTGAAACTCAGATCTGAACCCCCATCTCCCAGTTCTTCGGTGAATTGGGGGGAACTGATT
Source organism: Candidatus Obscuribacterales bacterium (assembly GCA_036703685.1). Taxonomy (GTDB): domain Bacteria; phylum Cyanobacteriota; class Cyanobacteriia; order Cyanobacteriales; family Microcoleaceae; genus Planktothrix. The sequence goes on along the minus strand of DATNRE010000736.1, from coordinate 25,804 downwards.
CCCCGACTCGCTCAAAGCTTAATTCAAAACCAGGGATTTTATCCCGTTGATTACTGGGCTGTAGTGACGAACCAGAGGGAAAAACCTTTAAAAGGAGAAATCTCTCAAAAACTCGCGTTCCCATGCCCCCAGGGGTTAAATTCAGGCAGTGAGGCGGCTATTTTTGGCTTCCCACTGGCTTTATTTTTTCACGATAATTTGAATGCTTTGCAACGGTTGGGAGCTAATCAACCGGAACAGGTAGCCTCGGTTTGGGATGGGGTGTTGGCCATGGCTATGGCGATCGCCCAGATCCTGACTCAAAATCCCGAACTCGATCAACTGATTCCTAACTTGTTGAAGCAATTACCGACGGCATCGGTCTTGAGCGCTAAATTAGAACAGGTTCAAACCCTATTACGGCAAAAAGCCAGTTTAGAAATGGCGGTTCGTCAACTGACCCAGACCCCCAAGCCGCCACAGAGGGTTCTGGCAGATTTTGAGCCTCAAAACTGGACGGCCTTGGCCCTGGGTTTCTATTGTTTCCTCAGCACCCCAGAAGACTACGGTTTAACGGTTTTGCGATCGCGACAAACTCGATATCAGCCTGAAATCACCGCCGCCATTAGTGGAGCCTTATCCGGCGCCTATCAAGGCTTAATCGCCATTCCCGTCCCATGGCGTTTAGAGCCTCCAGACCCCTCTGTCTGGCCTTCAACGGCTCCAGAAATCGAAAATCAGGAAGAACTGCTACAGTTAGCTCAGAACTTGTTTGCCCTGTGGTCGGGCGTATATCGCCCTGGAGAACCCATGGTGATTCGCTTTCCTTAAAAACCCAAAACAATACTATACAATTAAATTCAAACGGCTGCTAAACCCCTTGATCTAGTTTCCAAGCAGATGAATACGCGACCTACTCTGACGCAACAGATTGAACGGCTTTGTAGCCGCGCCCATTCCGCCTCGTCTCCCATACAGTCTTCAACCCCGAAACCATCCGGTTCTAACTCCTCATTATTATCTGATTCTAAATCCCGAAAAGTTAACAAAAAATTGAGTTCCTTGGCTAGTCCCACCTTTTTCCTGGTGAGTGTGGTTTCCTTAACTAGCGTCATGGGCGTGCGATTTTACAACCAACCCAAATTAAATGTCGGCCGTGTGGCCCAGGAAACCATTAACGCCCCCTGGGATGCCAGTGTCCTTGACCCGAAAACCACCGATGAAAAGCGCAAAGCGGCGGAAATTGGATCAATTCCGGTGCTAGTCATTGATCATGCTGTTAATCAAGAGATTGAGCAAACCATTCAAAAGGTATTAGCCCAGGGCACATCAATCCGAAACATTGCCGAACCCTTTCCTTTTGTGAATTCGGGAATTTTATCAACGGAAGTTCAGCGTTATCTGCGCGGGGTTCCCGAACGAGAATGGCAAGATTTAATCGCCCAAGTCGAACAGGTCAGTGTACAAATTCCCTCGACCCTGACACCCAAAACCCCTAATAAAAAAAACCCGACAAAATTTACCGACTGGCAAGCAGCTAACTTAGCTGAAATTCGCCAAAATACCCTCAAACAATTACAAGCCTATCGTCAGCGCACAACCCCGGTTGAATTTTCCGAGTTGTTGTCTGATGTGACCCAAGCTCGTTGGCGATATGCGGCATCGTTGAATGCTTTTGCTCAGGATTTATCGAATGATCAAAAAGTCTTTTATAATGAGTCGATTTTTAGTTGGTCTGATCTGACTTGGTTACAAACCCAACAGGGAATTGATCAAATTGTTCAGGTGATGTTAACCCAGGGGATTGCTCCGGGTGTACCGGATGAAGTCTTAAAAAAAGCCATAGCAGTTCATGTGAGATATACGATTCCTTCAGAAACTCGATTCTTTGCTACGGAGTTATTAAATCAGGTTTTAAAGGTCAATTTAGTCAAAGATCTTGAAGCAACTCGACACCGGGCGGAGTTAGTCGCGCAAAAAATTGAACCGGTGTTTGTGAATATTAGTCAGGGAGAAGTTATTGTTAGCAAAGGACAAAGAATTAGTCAACGGGATTTTGTCTTGCTGGATTATTTTGGTTTAAGTGAACGGGGAATTAATTCTAAGGGGTTGATGAAGTTAGTGGGGTTAGTCAGCCTAGGAGTTGGAATTGTTTTATTGGTGGAATGGAAATTTCATCGCGGTTTACGTCGTCGAGATCGGCTTTTATTATTACTCCTGACCTTGAGTACACCGATTATTATTCTCTTAAAATTACCTCTGATTAATTTACCTGCGGTGGGTTTATTAGTTGGAAGTTTTTATGGCTCGGCCGTGGGCGTAACGGTGGTCGGTCTGCTTTCGCTGCTCTTACCTATTGGGATGGAAATTGATAGTTTTCATTTGTTGGCCAGTGCGGTGGGGGGATTGGTCGCCAGTCTATTGGCGGGAAAATCTCGGAGTCGAGAGGAGTTAGCGTTACTGGGGTTGGAGGTGGGCATAGCTCAGGGCGCTATTTACTTAATTTTTAATTTAATGGCCAGTGCCACGGCCGGATCAATTTGGTATGTTCTGCTCAAGGTTGTGGGATTACAAGTATTAGAAGGAGTGGCTTGGAGTATTGTGGCTTTGGGGTTAAGTCCCTATTTAGAACATCTATTTGATTTAATTACTCCGATTCGATTAGCTGAGTTAGCAAATCCCAATCGACCCTTATTAAAAAAATTAGCCACCCTAGCACCCGGAACCTTTCAACATACGATGTTTGTGGCAACTTTAGCTGAAGCCGCCGCTCAACAATTGGGCTGTAATGTGGAATTGGTGAGAACGGGAACTTTATATCATGATATTGGAAAAATGCACGACCCCTTAGGATTTATTGAAAATCAAATGGGGGGAACAAATAAACATGATCGGATTGATGACCCTTGGGAAAGTGCCAAAATTATTAAAAAGCACGTTGAAGAAGGGTTAGTTATGGCGAAAAAATATCGTTTACCCAAAGCCATTCAATCGTTTATTCCTGAACATCAAGGAACGATGCAGATTGCTTATTTCTATTATCAAGCCCAACAAATGGCTAAGGAAAATCCAGAATTAGAAGTTCGGGAAGATGATTTTCGCTATGATGGGCCGATTCCCCAATCTAGGGAAACGGGTATTGTGATGTTAGCAGATTCCTGTGAAGCGGCATTGCGATCGCTCAAGGATGCTACCCACGAAGAAGCGTTAAATATGGTGAATAAAATATTAAAAGCTCGATGGCAAGATAATCAATTAATAGATTCGGGTTTAACCCGGGCAGAAATGGCAAAAATTGCTGAAATCTTTGTTCGAGTTTGGGAACAAGTCAATCATAAACGGATCGCTTATCCCAAAGCGGTATTCACTTGTCGATAATATTCAGAGATTCTCTCTATTTCCTCAGTCCCCGTCGTCATTTTCCCCTAAAATTCTGGTAGGGTACGGAAGGGTATCGGGTGCAACCCCCATTAAAGGCTAAACGTGGGACTCCAGTTTTAATCATAAAGTTTTCTGACCTACCGGTTAATCCCGAAAGGTAGTAAAGTACGGAAGGTGAGATTGAGCTTGGGGCGGTTGATCGACGGAAAATCCCATCTCGCTAGGACAACTTGCAGCAAAAATGGCGATAAAAGCCGACTTTCCCGCTAAAGCAGAAATTTTCACTAATTTAGGTTCAAAGCAGAGATTCTCTGTAAACTTTCAATTTATCAACTTATTTTATCAATGGGAAAAGCAATCTCTGCTTTTCCGTAATCTCCTTTTAATATCCTGTAGAACCCTTTTAATTAAACCTTAAAATCTTTTTAAATCATGATTAATCCAAATTTTATCAAAACCCAAATAGGAATTCATTCCTTTACTCATCAAGAGTTATTAGAAATTGCCTTAACTCATCCCGATGCGATTGCAGAAAAGCTAGATTTAACTCCCAAGGAAAGGAAACTCCGAACCTTGGAATATTGGGGCATTACTCATTTAGGTTCTAACTTGTTTAGCCAGATGGTGAGTGATTATTTATATCTGCACTGTTCCCATTTAGGCGAGGCGACTCGGACACTTTTAAAAAGTGATTTGGTCAGTCCTATTATTCTAGCAAAATTAGCGTTAAAAATCAAGATAGATTTAGGGAGTGATTTAGGACAAAACTATCCTTTAAAACCAGAGTTTGAACAACAAAAAATATTGTCAGAAATGTTTGAAGCCCTGGTTGGTGCAGTTTATTTAGAGTGGGATCGAGATTTTGAGAAAACCTATAATTGGTTAGCGAATCAATTTATCGCTCAGGTTGTCAATCAAATTCTGATGGATTTGTTTATTGAATTTGTACCCAAAGCCGATTGGGATGCTAATTTTTATCCTTGGTTTGGCTCTAATCATTTAACCTGTCCTTCTAAAAAATCGACCTCAAAATCAACCTGTATTTTCTGCTCCTAAAATATCAGACTAGGACTTACGCACCGGAACCCGAAAAACGGGGTTTTTTAGAGAATATGGGGGTATTTTCGGAAAAAAACTCGGTTGCTTTGTGGGGTGCGTAAGTCCTGGGATTATTGAAAGGGTAGACTTGCCTTTTTAAAACGTTACCACCGTCCGAATTGATTCTCCTTTGTGCATCAAATCAAAGGCTTCATTAATTTTTTCAATCGGCATCACATGGGTAATTAAATCATCAATATTAATTTTCCCATCCATATACCAATCCACAATTTTAGGCACATCCGTCCGACTTTTTGCCCCACCAAAAGCCGTGCCTTTCCAAACCCTTCCCGTGACTAATTGAAAGGGTCGGGTACTAATTTCTTCCCCCGCCCCCGCAACTCCAATAATCACACTCACGCCCCAACCTTTATGACAACATTCTAGGGCTTGACGCATAACTTTAACATTCCCAATACATTCAAAACTATAATCCGCGCCACCGTCAGTTAATTCGACTAAATAGGATACTAAATCCCCGGCAATTTCTTTTGGATTCACAAAATGGGTCATGCCAAATTTCTCAGCAATGGCTTTTTTATCGGAATTCAAATCCACCCCAATAATTTTATTAGCCCCGACCATTTTTGCCCCTTGAATTACATTTAATCCAATGCCTCCTAAGCCAAAAACCACCACATTTGATCCCGGTTCAACCTTAGCCGTATTAATCACCGCACCGATGCCCGTTGTCACCCCACAACCTATATAACAAACCTTGTCAAATGGAGCATCTTCTCGAATTTTTGCTAAGGAAATTTCCGGTAAAACCGTATAATTAGCAAAGGTAGAAGTTCCCATATAATGATGAATCATCCGACCATTTTTAGAAAAACGACTACTACCATCGGGCATTAAACCTTGGCCCTGAGTCCCACGAATCGCCTGACATAAATTTGTCTTAAAACTTAAACAATATTGACATTGACGACATTCAGGAATATATAAAGGAATAACATGATCTCCGGGTTTCAGGCTTTTTACCCCCGAACCCACTTCCACCACAATTCCGGCGCCTTCATGACCTAAAATAGCAGGAAATAATCCTTCCGGGTCAGCACCGGAAAGGGTATAGGCGTCGGTATGACAAATCCCCGTCGCCTTAATTTCAACTAAGACTTCCCCCTCTTTTGGGCCTTCAAGTTGAACTGTTTCCAAGGTTAAAGGTTTTCCGGCTTCCCAAGCCACAGCAGCTTTAATATCCATAATTGATCGTTGGTTTTAAGGGATAATATGAACTCTAATTCTTCCAGTTTAGAAGCAATTGCCCGTTTTTTCAAATTTGGAGAACTTCAGACTAATTTGAGAATTGAAATTATAGCTGGGGTCACAACTTTTATGACCATGGCTTATATTTTAATTGCTAATCCTTTTATTTTATCAGAAGCTATTTTTCTACAAACCTCGGGGGATTTATTTGGAGAATTAATTATTGCCACCGCCCTCGCTTCTGCCTTAGCAACCTTAGTCATGGGATTATATGCTAAATATCCCTTTGCTTTAGCCCCAGGTATGGGATTAAACGCCTATTTTTCCTTTTCGGTGGTGTTAAAATTAGGCATTCCTTGGCGAGTTGCTTTAGCTGCGGTTTTAATTGAAGGTTTAATTTTTATTGCTTTGACTTTGAGTAATATAAGAACTCAAATTGTGGCAGCAATTCCTGAAGGAATTAAACACGCCGTCGCCGCCGGAATTGGTTTTTTTATTGCCTATATTGCCTTAACGGGAACCAAAATAATTATAGCTTCAGAAGCAACTACTACCACGTTAGGGAATTTAAATGATCCGATTGTATTAATTACAATTGTCGGAATTTTGATTACTTCCGCTTTAATTGTCCGTCGAGTTACCGGGGCGTTATTATTAGGAATTTTAGCCACGGCCGGGTTAGGATGGATTCTAGGAATTGCTCCTTGGCCCCAAGGAATTATCGGTTTACCTCCATTTCCTGTGCATTTATTCGGTCAGGGAATTATCGGGTTAAAACAAGTTTTAGAAGTGAATTTTTTACAGCTATTTACAATTACCTTTGTATTTCTCTTTGTGGATTTATTTGACACCGTAGGCACTCTAACAGGGTTAGGAATGAAAGCGGGTTATATTAATCGTTTTGGAGAATTTCCTAGGGTTAAAGAAGCATTTATGGCCGATGCGGTGGGCACTACAACCGGGGCAATTTTAGGGACTTCAACGGTAACTACTTATATTGAATCCGCTTCGGGAATTTCCGAAGGAGGAAGAAGTGGATTTACGGCGGTAATTGTCGCCATATTATTTACAATTTCCATATTTTTTATTCCCCTAATATCGGGAATTCCTGGGTTTGCTACCGCCCCGGCTTTAATTATTGTGGGAGTATTAATGATGGGGAGTGTTAAATATATTCGCTGGGATGACCCGGCGGAATCTATTCCGGCATTTTTAACGATATTTATGATGCCTTTAAGTTATTCCATCGCCGATGGTTTAGCAATTGGTTTAATTACTTATCCCGTGATTAAATCCTGTCAAGGCAAGTTTAATGAAACCAATATTACCATGTGGATTTTAGCGGTTATTTTTGTTTTAAAGTTTGTTTTTGTCGGAAAAGAATAATAGCTAGTGGGCAGTAATTTGATTTTACTTACTATTACCCATTACCCATTACCCATTACCCATTACCCATTACCTGTTCCCTATTCCCTATTCCCTATTCCCTCCCTACTATAATTTACCCCCAAAATAGTTTAATTTCCATAAACAACCGGACATAAAATTAGTAAAAATATGAGCTATAATCGGAATCAATAAATTACCCGTGGCGATCGCACTGTAACCTAAAATAAACCCCACAACCGTTGCCCAAATCACATAGGGCCATTGTTGAGAACCGCTAAAATGTAGAACCCCAAAGGCGATACTAGAAACCACTAAAGCCAGAGTTCCTAATCCCAAATCCGATAGCATCACTCCTCTAAATAATAATTCCTCACTCAGTCCGGGTAATAAGCCTAACCAAATTAAATCCGGCCATAATAAAGGAGTTAAGACTAATGTTAAATAGGTATCGGCACTGCGACTATAGGCAGGCCAGATTCTATACATAACAAAACTAGCCATTGTAATGATTAATCCCACACCTAACCCTAACCCCAAACTCATCCCGGTAAAGTGAACAGGTAAAAGGGTAACACGACTTAAATATAACCAAGCTTTTGCGATCGCTAATAATATAATAGCCGTCCCCCCCAGGGCGACCAAAACCTGAGTCCGGGTTAAAGGTTCGAGTTCAAAATTGTTAGGTGTTTTTTGTTCTACCACGGGAGTTAAAAATTAATAGGATTGAAGTGGATTCAAAGATAATATATTCGGACGCAGGGAGTTCGGATCAAGTCCAGCTTTATGCGCCACTAAAACCCCTAAAGCCTCTAAATAAGAGTTTACCTGTATTGCCTTAATTCCTAACTGTTCCGGGGTAACTTGCATTCGGGTTTGATTTTCCCCGACGGCAATAATTTGAGGGGGCCAGACGCGCCGTGGCTCGTCTCTACTGAAACTGAGGACAGCAGAACCCCCACAGGCCGTAGCCGGAACCACAATTGCATCCACCTGATCGGCCCACATTGTCCCCTCCCTGGGAGTTGTGACGAACTGGGGGGCGCGACTCAACCCCACTAACACACAGGGTAGGAATGTATAGCCCAATTCCTCCGCCGCCGACCGGGGGGATAATTCCGGGTCAAGAGCCAGGGGAGAAAGGGCCGGAGCATGGGCACAGGGAATTTGAAAGGTGCGGACAATTAGATGGCTGATCACCGCTTCGGCCCCGGCTAGGGGATCAACCCCCTGTCCGTGACGATAGGCTGCTAAAACCTGGCTATTTTCCGGTTCAGGAAAACGGGCTACCACGGCGATCGCTTCGGCTTTAGCATCCTTAATTAGGCGTTCTGCGGCCCGTAGCAGGCTGTCTGGGTTGCCAAGGGTTCCCCAGGAAGCCCCGGACTCGGAGGTTCTCAATTCCACGTTCAGGGGGGCATCCGTCACCACATAGTCGGTTAAAGTTAGGCCCAGGGTGGCCCTAGCTGCATCCGCCACCTGTAAATGTCTGAGGCGCAATTCCGGCTCCATAGCTTGATCGAGGAGTAATCCCACCCGGTTTCGATGGACGGGTTGCAGTCCCCACTGTCCGGCGGCCCATTGATCCAGGGCAAACCCTTCCACATACAGGGTATTGGACATCGGCCAATACAGTTGGGCACCATTGAGAACGTTAGGATGGGTAATCAGGGTATCGGCCACTTGGGCGATCGCCCGCGCCACGGGTAAACCGTCCCCCGCATACCCACCAATGGCCGCACCAATTCCCGTTGGGATAATTAAAACAACCGTATAAGGACGAGGCATAGAAGATCGGGGGCAATACCTACCAGAAAAATTAACGATTAACCATCAAACCATCAGAGGTTTTCTCAACCGTTACAACGGCTTCAACTTGGGCTTTTTGTTGTTCAGAATCCACCCGGGTAATGGCCCAGCGTAGGGGTTCACCCCGTTTTTTTAATTCCGCTTCAATGGCTTGATTTAACTGGGTCGGAGATTCCTGAAGATCAATTTCAGCCGTAATAAAATGGGTTGTCATGTTTTTGTTTAATCCTTGATGTTTTCTAGGGTTAATATTCAAATGTTGTTAGCTGGCGAGACAGGACACTCGCACTACTTTTAACTAAGATCCCCGGCCAAATTGACGATCATAGACTTCTTCCTCTTTCCCAGGAGTCAATTTTAAATTGGATCGGGGATAGGCAATACAAAGCAGGACATAACCTTCGGTTTGAAGGTTTGGACTTAATCCCATACCCTCAGTTTGATCAACTTTACCTTCTATAATTTTGGCTGCACAGGTGGTACAAACCCCAGCATTGCAAGAATTGGGCAACTTAATTCCGGCATCCAAGGCAGCTTGGAGGATTTGTTTATCCTCTGGAACTTCGACTGTTTGGATGTTTCCTTGATTGTGAAATTCGACGGTATAGATTTGAGACATCGTATTCTTGTTAGACCCTGAACCATTGTATCGTTGAGTGCAGCCGATCTGAGTATTGAGCTTTCCTAGTTGTGCACAGGATGTTCAAATTAATCGGATAAACTGGATCAACTTTTGTCATCTATCTTAAGATATATTATAGGATGTCAGAATAATCAACTCGGCAAAATTAAATTGAGTCGGGGCGTAAAAATTTCGAGGTGGATGCTAAGAGTTAAAATTAATATGGTAGAGTGACTAAGGTTATATTTATCTCGTCCGTGGCTGTTAATCTCCTCATGCGATTGTGCCGATTTTCTAACTACTTGCAAAAAAATGTACCCCTTTTCACAGATTTAGTCTGTGGAAATCCCCTAGGGAATATATAACTTTGATAGGATCAAAAACCTGTGCTAAACATGACGGAAAACATGAATAAATTTGATACTCAACTTTGGCAACGTTTTTTAAGAATTGCCCAACCCTTCTTTTATCCTTTAGAACCCGGAAGTAGCAAGATTTTTCTAAGTTTGTTATTGTTATTATTAATTTTTCTGGCGGCGACTGTCTTTGTTTTAGTGAGTATTGTTACTGTTATCAGTCAATCTATTTTTCCCGATTTCTTTAATAGCATTGCCCCCGGATTGTATGAATTGATCGAAAGTATTATTTATTCTCGCTATATTATTATCGTTATTTTAATGTTGATCGTTCCTATTGGAACATTTTTAGTATATAGAAACGCAATTAAAACTCGTTGGCAACCTTGGGCATTTTTAAGTGTGCTTTTATTTATATCCCTATCTGTCAGTGGATTGAATGTAATTCTTAGCTATGTGAGTAACTTTTTTACGACGGCTTTAGCCGAAAGAAATCAGGATAATTTTTGGCGTTTTCTCTATGTTTATGCCAGTGTGTTTGTAGTAGGAACTCCCATTGTTGTCATGTATTCTTATACCCGCGATCGCTTAGGAAACTATTGGCGAAAATGGTTAACGGATAAATTTTTAGACCAATATTTAAGTCAGCGAGCATTTTATCAAATAGAATCGGAAAATAAACTTGATAACCCAGATCAACGAATTACCGAGGATATTAAGGCATTTACGATTACGAGTTTAAGATTTTTACTGATTATTCTAAGTTCAATTATTGATGTAATTTCTTTTACCGGAATCCTCTGGTCTATTTCTAAATCTCTTTCTATATTTCTATTAATTTATGCTTCTATTGGTACAATCATTACTGTTGTTATTGGACAGCGTTTAATCCCTCTAAACTTCAATCAATTAAAACGAGAAGCTGATTTTCGTTATGGATTAATTCATGTCCGAGATAATGCGGAATCCATCGCTTTTTATCAAGGGGAAGAACAGGAACTGATCCAAGTCAAACAACGCTTTTTCAAAGCCTTTGAAAACTTTAATTTATTAATTGGTTGGCAGAGAAATGTTGATTATTTTACCACAAGCTATGGATATGCTGTGATTATTCTTCCTTCACTGATCCTAGCTCCTATTTATTTTGCTGAAATGATTAAATATGGGGATATTACCCAAGCGGGTTTTGCCTTTAGTCAAGTTTTAGGGGCTTTTTCAATTGTAGTGAGTCAGATTGAAATATTAAGTGCTTTTGCCGCCGGAATTAACCGTTTATCAACCTTCTCGGAATTTTTAGACTCTCCTAAGTCCATGGCCGAAGGTCAGACACAAATTGATATGACCATTGATTATTCCCTAGCTTTAGAACACGTTACAGTCAACACACCCAACTATCAACAAATCCTAGTTAAAGACCTATCTCTGAGCTTACCCGAAGGTCAAGGATTATTAATTATGGGTCAAAGTGGAGTGGGAAAAAGTTCTTTATTACGCACCATTGCCGGGTTATGGACATCGGGAACCGGGCGCTTAATTCGTCCTGAACTTTCATCGATGTTATTTTTACCTCAACGTCCCTATATGATTCTCGGAACCTTGCGTCAACAACTACTCTATCCTAATAGTAATCGAGAGGTGAATGAACAGGAATTATATCAAGTATTGCAGTTAGTAAATTTAGCGGATTTACCCGAACGAGTCAGTGGTTTTGATACGGAATTAGATTGGGCTAATGTGCTGTCTGTGGGAGAACAGCAACGGTTAGCTTTTGCCCGATTATTAATTAGTCAACCTCGCTACGCAATTTTAGATGAAGCCACCAGTGCCTTAGATTTAAAAAATGAAGAACTACTTTATCAAAAACTACATGAAACCGGAACAACTTATATTAGTGTGGGGCATCGAATCAGTTTATTGCGCTACCATGACAATGTTTTAGAACTCATGGGAGATCAAAAATGGCGTCTGCTTTCTAGCGAAGAATATCGGGCGGAAATGATTTGATCAATTCAATCTTTAATCGGCTGAAATCGATTCAAAAAAATCACAATCTTGACAGGGGCCCAGGGGATTCACCGCACAGCGTATCAGTTCCGAATGGGCATTAAAACGACAGTTTACATCTCCTATCACCCAATATCCATCCATTAATGTTCTATCTTCAAATTGTTCTACCGATTGCACATACAAAGAAATTTTATGCAGTCGGTAACGACCGGATTTGAGTTGATAGCGATGACGTCGCTCTAAAACCCGATAGGTTTGACCCTGGAAATTTAGATCGTGTCCCGGTTGAGGTGTCCAATCTAAACAAATACGTCCAAGGGATTGATGAGATTGTGTTAGTATCAATTCCGTTGGGAGTGAATTTTGCTCCATGATGGTTTGATTTAATGCAACAGGTTTTGAGATTATATCCCACTTGATCATAATAGCCCAAAACTCAAAACCCATTACCCATTACCCACTACCCATTCCCCCCATTCTGCCACTGACTAACTAAAGAAATTGCCCCAATCAAAATTTTATGCTCTTGAATTTGAATCCGCGCGTGTAAAGTTTCGGGGGTATCATCGGGTAAAATTGGAACCGCCGCTTGCATCAAAATCGGGCCGCTATCGACTTCTAATTCAACTAAATGAACGCTACAACCTGTAATTTTTACTTGAGCTTCTAGGGCCTGTTCTACCCCCCTAATCCCCGGAAAACTGGGTAATAAACTCGGATGTAAATTAATAATTTTATGAGGAAAAGCATCGACTAAAACTTGCGTGACAATCCGCATCCACCCGGCAAATACAATCCAATCGACATCATGTTCTTGCAAGGTTTGAACAATAGCTTGATCTAAATCTTCTCGTTTTTTATAGTGACGATGGTTTAAAAGAATGGTTTTAACGCCGAACTTTTCCGCCCGTTCTATGACTTTAGCCTCGGGATTATTATAAATTAAAACTTGAATTTTAGCATTGATTTGTTGGTCTTTTATCGCTTGAGCGATCGCCTCAAAGTTTGTACCACTTCCAGAAGCCAAAACCCCAATTTTTACCGGAGATCCCTCCACAAATAAAGGCGAGGGAATTGCTGGAGAAATTAAACAGGAGGTGGGGTCAATTTCGGTCATCTTTCTATCCATTCAAGGTTTCACATCGACATAAATCAACCTAAATATTGTAAAATACTTTGATGAAACTTTATCAAAATTGATTCAGGTTATGGCTTCTTCACCCGGTTCTCGGAAACAGCTTTTGGATCAAGATGGGATCATAGCTTGGATTTTTCTTGCCCCGGCTTTATTGCTGATGGGGGTATTTATTTTAGGGCCAATTCTCTATTTATTTTACCTGAGTTTCACCCAAGGAAGTTTTACCCGTTCGGGAATTCATGGGGTGGGACTGAATAATTATTTTCGTCTATTTCTGAGTCCTGATTTTTGGCAAGTTTTATTCAATACCGCCTATTTTACGATCGCAACGGTGATTCCCAGTTTAATCATTCCTTTGGCTTTAGCGGTACTTTTAGATCGAACTTTTGCCCTGCGAGATATTCTCAGAACCGCCTATTTTATCCCCTCGATTACTTCTTTAGTAGCGGTGGGATTAGGATGGCGTTGGTTATTTCAACCCCAGGGGCCCGTTAATCAACTCCTAACCGAATTAGGATTTGATCCGATTCCTTGGTTAAGTAGTACCACCTGGGCCATGCCCGTGTTAATTTTATTGAGTATTTGGAAACAATTAGGCTTTAATTTAGTTGTGTTTTTAGCCGGGTTACAAACCATTCCCCAAAGTCGCTATGAGGCGGCTCAATTAGATGGGGCCAACCCTTGGCAGCAATTTTTATATATTACCTTACCCGGGTTACAACCGACAATGGTTTTTGTCACAGTAACCACGGCAATTTTTACCTTAAAAAGCTTTGAACAGGTTTATGTAATTACCGGGGGCGGCCCCTTGAATTCAACCAATGTTTTAGTCTATTATATTTATGAACAAGCCTTTTCTCAATTTGATTTTGGTTATGCCACCGCAGCCGCCAGTATTTTATTAGTGATCGCCTTAGTTTTAGTTTATATTCAACTCAAACTGTTTGAAGAAAACGAATCTATAAACAATTAGCACAAAGAATTCCAGAGGCGGCAACCGCAGGCACTCCGATGCCGGGTTGGGTACTATCTCCAACTAAATATAAGCCTTGTATGGGGGTAAACAGCCCGGGAAATCTGCCTTTTCCTGCTTGAATAGCGGGGCCATAAGTCCCTTGATATCGGCGTAAAAATCGAGCATGGGTGAGGGGAGTTCCAATTAATTCTAGGGTAATTCGTTGACGTAAATCGGGAATAATTTTTTCTAAAGCTCGATAGAGAGGTTCGGCTTTTTGCCGTTTCTTTTGAGGATAAAATTGATCCTTTGACCATCCCGCAAAAGGTTCTAAAGTATAAGCATGAATCCCATGATATCCGGCTGGAGCTAAGTTTTGATCCCAAACTGAAGGAATCGAAATCATACAGGTATTGCCCGGAATCGTAATATCAAGATTACTGTCATGTACCACAACATGATGCCCGGTTAAGCCCTCTAATCCTTCCGATTTAATCCCTAGATGTAGGTGCATGAAACTATTAAGGGCTGGAGTCTCTAAAGCATTATTTCTATAGGATTCTGGTAAATCCTTGGGATCTAATAAATGGCTATAGGTATCCCAAATCGTGGCATTAGAAATTACAATCGGGGCGTGAAATTCTTCTCCTTTTCGAGTTTTAACGCCATAGACTTTTCCTGATTTGACTAAAATTTGATCAACGTGGGTTCCTAACTGAATCTTGCCCCCCAATTTAGTTAATCCTCTCACCAAAGCTTGAACAATAGCTTGACTCCCCCCGATGGGATATTCAATCACGGAGTTAATCCGTTCTCCGAACATAAAAGCCACATCGGGAGTGATCGTTGCTTCCGCTTTTAATCCTGATAATAAAAAACATTCTAAATCTATTAATCGTCTCACCCAAGGATCTCGAACGGTTTGATCAACAATTTGCCCCACAGAACTCGAAATATCCCCCAACAAGGGCAGTAATTTTAATACGGAAAAGCCATAATTCGTGATTAATTTAAAAATCACTTTCCAGTCTGCCCGTAACTCAATAGCGGGAATTTCTTTTAATCCTTGATAGACTTTCAGGAGTCGTTGTTCAAACTGAGCAAATTCCCCTGCCCCTAGGGGTGAAAATTCGGCGATCGCCCTGCGGTAATCTTTGCTACCCCCATAAACCGCTAAACGACCCTCGGGAAAATGATAGTGTCCTAATGGGTCATAAACCACGGTTTCCAGGGACTCTCCCAGCCGTGTTAGAACTTGCCGCAAAGGGTTTAAACCCTGGGACTCACTCAGCCCACAATAAAAGGATGGCCCCGAGTCAAAATGAAAGCCCTGACGAGAAAAACCCTGGGCAGCCCCACCGGGTAGGCTGTGACTTTCTAAAATCAGCAATTGTTTGCCAGAATCAGCTAAAAGCCCGCCCGCAACTAGGCCACCAATTCCACTACCAATCACAATCACATCAAAACTTTGCATCCGTATGAATTCCGGGTTAGGGGAGTCACAAAAAATTCTCAAGCTATATAAAAAATAGCGTAAAATAATATATTAGGCTGCTAAGGATTAAAATAGTATTCTAAGATGGGAGAATCAAAAATGGTCAAACTAAAATTTATATTTTAGTTTTTAGAATTAAGATATGTTTGAGCGGATCATCAGGGATTTTGCATTTTATTTTGAATAGTCCTTTAACCGGATGTATTCCGTTATTTCTAAGACCCTCGTGCCGAATACCCCTAAGTCACTTCCCAAAGTGTTGACTTTCTGTATTGGAGACCCAAATGCCGACCCCATCCCGCCTAAATGAGATTGCTCAAAATTTAGAAACCGATCCGAATATCACTCGGATTAAGAAAGTTCTGTTATGTGCCTATAGTGGAAAATGGGAGAATGATTCCCATATCCTAGATAGCATCAATTTGACTATTTTATTGCAAAATATTTTTCAAAAACATCCTCAAATTGAACCGCTTAAAATTATTCTCAATAATATTTTATCTCGTCTGAATAAAAAAAATGAATATAATCTAGTTTTAACTACGATTGAAAATCAGATTAGTCAACTCTACTCTGAGTCTAATCCTAGGGGTTTTTCCGAACTCAATCAAGTC
This sequence comes from Candidatus Obscuribacterales bacterium, assembly GCA_036703685.1. Classification (GTDB taxonomy): domain Bacteria; phylum Cyanobacteriota; class Cyanobacteriia; order Cyanobacteriales; family Microcoleaceae; genus Planktothrix. The sequence goes on along the minus strand of DATNRE010000736.1, from coordinate 9,755 downwards.
TCAATTACTGCTTCAGAAACCATAAAAATCAGCCCAGAGGAGTTAAATTCTCTGTCTTCAGCCTATGGAAGTCAGGGTGTTCCGGTGAATCAGATTCGCCATATCTCGAATTTATTTGATGTGCGGTTTAAAATCATGCAGCACACCAATCCTTTGCGAGCAAAACTGGTGATTTTTTCGAGTTTAGAACGGGAATTTAACTATAGAGAGGAAGACTGGTCACAACTAAAAAATCAAAGTTTAGATGATTTACTGCACGAACTTTTAGAAACCTTTCCTAACTTAGAAGGGCTCAAATCCCATCTTTATAAGATGGCAGAATATTTAGAAGATACGGACGAAAATATTCAAGTCGTGACGGTGATTTTAGATGCCCTAACCCCCTATTATGAACCCAAAAATAAATCCTCTTGGGATGGGGGGTTGAATGGGCTTCGGGGAAATACATCCGTTCCCCGATCTTCAATTTTGCAGCAACATTTTTTAACTAATCATCCTATTGATATTAATGAAAGTGAAACCGTGCATTTATCAACCCCTAATTCCCCACAATTAGGTTTAGGTTTACCCAATACTCAACATTTTACCATTAGTGAAAGTAGTTTTTCTGATTTTACTTCCGCCACCGCTTTTAGTAATATTGATATCCCGCCCACGGATTCAGTGGAAATGAGCGCTGAACTCAGAAAAAAACTCATCCTAGAACAAGAAGTTGAGCAGATTGTGGGATATAGTGTGGCAGATACCTTAGTGCCTTTAACCACTATTTTAAAACATCTGGAACTAGCTCTAAATGAACAATTAAAAAGTCATCCGCCTGAAATTCAATTAGAGATTAAATATAAATCTTTAAGACGGTTTATTCATGTTCTGCAAGGGAAAGTTGGAGATTTGGCGGCGGTGATTCATCAATCGGAAGTGGAAGAACAGCAACGATTATCTCTGAATAAGACAACAATAGTTGCCGGGGCGGAAGACCCAGAACACCTAGAACCCAGACTCAGCCAAGCTCAATTGTTAGAACTCGCCAAACAGGGCCATGCAAAAGCGATCGCCACGGTGATTAGCCAATCTCTCAAACCCCAAGGAATTAACACTCTCGCCAAGTCAAAAGAGGGTTGTTTGCACATTATACTAGAGTCAGATCAAGTGCCAAATCAAGCCTCTATGAGTCAATTTGTCTATCAAAAATTGCTGGATTTGAAAATTCAATCCATTCAGAAGGTGAAAGTTTACGCTCGAACTCCTAATAGTAAGTCAATGGCTTGGGTTCAAGAATTTACCTATACGGGAACTCATAGATAATTAATCATGGATGAGGAAACATTACTCGAACAGTATCGAGCCGGACAAAAGAATTTTAAAGGGCTGAATTTACGGGGTGCTGAACTGAGTCGTGCGGACTTAATTGGTGCTAACTTAACTGGTGCAGATTTGCAAGGATCTAATTTTGTTTTAGCCTATTTGAATGGGACTAACTTTTCCCGCGCTAATCTCAGAGGAGTTAGGTTTAATGGCTCAATTTTAAATAAAGCTAATTTGAGCAGTGCTAATCTCAATGATGCCGAATTTCATGGCACAAATTTACAAGGAGCCGATCTTAGCAAAGCTAATTTAGCCCTGGCAACGTTATTAGATGCCAACCTGATTCAAGCGGATTTAAGAGGAGCAAATTTACAAGGGGCTGACCTGAGAGGAGCCTGTTTAAGAGGAGCAAATCTGCGTTATGAACCCAGGATTTATGAGAGTGTAAATTTACGCGGGGCGGATTTACGGGGAACGGATTTACAAGGGGTAAATCTAACCGGGGCCGATTTAACTCGGGCGAATTTAAGCGGCGCTAATTTAACAGAAACCGTCTTAAAAGGGGCAATTTTAACTCAAGCTAATTTTAGCCAAGCTAACTTACAATCAGCCTTTTTAACGGAAGCCAATCTCACGGGAGCTAACTTAATTGGAGCCAATTTAAAAAAAGTTAAACTAGAACGGGCGATTTTAATTGATGCCCAATTACCTGGGGTAGAATTGTGTGATGCTATTCTCCCCGACGCTCAACTGAGTAATGCTAATTTAAGTAATACGGATTTGAGTCGAGCTAATTTAGTTCGCGCTGATTTAACCCGGACTAATATGACGGGAGCCAATCTTACCCAAGCGGATTTAACCGATGCTTCCGTAGCTCGAACTAATCTAAGAAATGCTAATTTAAGTTATACCTATTTAACTCGCGTAGAAATTAGCAGTGCCAATACGGCGGGAGCAATTTTGCACGGGGCAATTATGCCCAATGGTGAAATTCATGATTAAGAATTAATTCCTTTTTTCCCATCCTGTCGTCCTAACTCATAAATTCCGCCACTAATACAAGCAATAATTCCCACACTAATTGACCAACTTTTATCTAAGCCGATCTCAATTCCCCAATTACATAAAGCTCCCAGAATTAAAAAGGGAACAATACTAAATAAAGACGCATAAAAGGCATTTTGAGATTCTCTAGCTTGGCGAGTCCGTTCATATTCAGCCTCTGAGGTATATAACATTTGTTCCGCATAATTAAACCAACGATTTAATTGATGGGTAACCCAGGCACTCACCGGAGAAAATCCCCAATATAATGCTAAAGACCAGAGCGTTGCCCCGGCAATCAATTTCGCGTCAAAATGGAATTGGAAGGGGAAAATATCAAACAACATGGACATAAAATTTAAGATATTACAGAGGTTTTCCTATTGTAATTGAAAAAATTGCTAAAATAGAGAGGGAAATTGTAATCATCTGATATGAACATTATTCGTTTAATTGCTGCGGTTTTTTTGCCCCCCTTGGGTGTTTTTTTGACCGTTGGTTTTGGGGGAGCCTTTTGGTTGAATATTCTCCTAACCCTACTGGGATTTATTCCTGGGATTATTCACGCCGTTTGGGTCATTGCCAAAAGCGATCAAAATTAACCTCATTTTAAACCGAGGAATAAATTCAGTTATCAGTTATCAGTCACCCGGGGTGAGACCCAGGATGCAGCTTAGACGGTGATGGGTTGGTTATAGCCATGCTGGGCACCGTCAAGCTTAGGAGTTAAGCAATAGATTAGGATTAATTGCCATGTTGGTTTTCAATGTCCCATGTTATTCTAATAGAAAACAATAAAATGCTGACACCCTAAGCCATAATGGAAACACTAACTCAAAAAATTCTGATTCAAAAAACCGAAAACTCCCGTCTTTCTTCGGAAACCTTAGATAATATTCCCTTTGGTAGAATCTTCAGTGACCATGTTTTTATTGCCACTTATGATAATGGGAATTGGCAAGATCTGAAAATCATCCCCTACGGCAATTTAACCCTGGCTCCAGCCATGGCCGTTCTCCACTATGGTCAGGCTGTTTTTGAAGGCATGAAAGCCTATAAAAGTGCCTCGGGAGAAACTTTAATCTTCAGACCCGATGCTAATTTTAGACGGATTAATCAATCGGCTCACCGATTATGTATGCCGCCGATTCCTGAATCCGTTTTTATGGCAGGATTAACCGAATTAATTCGTTTAGATTCCGGTTGGATTCCTGAATCAGAAGGCAGTTTATATATTCGTCCTTTGTATTTTGCCACCGATGAATTTATTGGTTTAAAAGCTTCAACTCACTATACTTTTATTATTATGAGTTGTCCGGTAGGAGCCTATTATTCTGAACCAGTTAAATTAATCGTCACGGATAAATATATCAGAGCTTGTGAAGGGGGAACCGGGGCGGCAAAATGTGCCGGAAATTATGCAGCTAGTTTATTAGCTGATCAAGAAGCGAAACTATTAGGCTATGATAGCGTAATTTGGCTTGATGGTGTCCACAAAAAATATGTGGAAGAATGCGGGACAATGAATTTAGCATTTGTGATTGATAATGTGGTGGTTACGCCTAAATTAACCGGAACTATTTTAGAAGGAATTACCCGGGATAGTGTGTTAAAGTTATTCCGAGATCAAGGAGTTAAAGTAGAAGAACGGTTGATTTCTATAGAAGAAGTGGCACAAGCCCATGATCAAGGGATTTTACAAGAGGCTTTTGGCATGGGGACGGCGGCTACTATTGCCCAGGTTTCTAAAATTGGATATCAAGGACGGGATTTAGTTTTACCCCCGATTTCTGAACGTAAATATGCCCCATCCATTTTAGAACAATTGGAAGCCATTAAAACCGGAAAAACAGCCGATCCCTATAATTGGATTTGTAAAATTTAACCGAAATAGGTGGGTCTCAACCCACCCCCCAGGGCTATAGCAATCCGCGACGCGGGAGACGGAGAATTGTAATATGAAATCCTTAAATGTTTGCTACAAATACTTAATCAGGTGGTTATTCCCTATTCCCTATTCCCTGTTCCCTGTTCCCTGTTCCCTACTGCGTAGCACTATAGATTAAATTTCCGATTGATCAACTAGAACAGGGTTGGATATTAAATCCCACGTTATTCTTAACTTCAACTGCACAAGAAAACTCTATTTTTCCGCTTTGGTTGCCTCGATTTCCTGAGATTTCATTCCCCTGACCGCCTAAACTTCCTTTGGCAATAATATTCCCAGAAACCTGATTATTAATAATTTTAACCTGATTCATTTTATAGGGTTGATTATTCGTATCTGCCATCACAAAAATATCAGAGTTGAGAATTTGATTGTTTTCAATGGTAGCATGATTAATTTCTTGAACTTTATAAAGTCCAATATAACCATTCCCTTGATTATTTTTAATCATAACATTTTTAACCGTTGTTCCGCCACAACATTCTTGCATTAAAATCCCTTCTCCATCCACACTTAAATACTTGGTATCCCCAATTTTGTGTCGATAAACTTGATAGTTATTCCCCTCAACTACACCATTCCATCCTGAAAAGTCAATGGCTCGATTTTCTAAGGTAACTGCCCCCGTTGCCTCCCGTGTCCCCGTGGGGTCTGTCCACCATTGTTTATTCGGTTGGTCTTGAATTTCATTATTTTGAATGATTAAACCGTCTCCAGCCGCATGAATCGCAACTCGCATGGTATGATAAACCCAATTATCTCGAATTACAATTCCTGTTCTAAAAAGTCCGGGCTCAGTAGTCGGAGTTCCCGCTAATTTAAACCCACCTTTTTTTCCGCCTCGGTTAACAACAATTCCATAATGATTTCCATAATGAAAGGGAACTTTACCGCCGTCTTCATAGGTTAAAATAGTCTTTTTGTCTCGGGACTGTAACTTATATCCCGGTTGTTCATAATTATCGGTAATATTATCATTAATTCGATTGTTTGCCACTAAAATATTTTCATAACCGGTAAGTTCAATATTAGACGCAAACCGATGACTATAGCGTTGCCAAGGGTGCTGAAATTCCAGTTTGGGGACTTGAGGATCGGGTTTAGCAACGTTATTACTCCGAACTCCAAAAATGATAATATTTCTATTTTTCTGGGTATCTATATTTCCCACAATATTAATCGCAGCCCGGTTAATATCAAGGTTGATAATCCCCATATTACTATCTTGATCTGGTGTCAGGGTTTGAATACTTTTAAAAGCGGTTTCATTCGGGGTTCCATTTCCTGAAAGTTGGGGTTCATATTTGGGAAAAACTAATTTTGAAGAAGGATAATAATTATTAGCTTTTGCCGATTTTATTGCCGGAGTTTCCCCCCGAATTACAACACCGGATTTCAGTTTTATGCTATCATTGAAAATATAGGTTCCCGAGGGAAAATAAACGACTCCACCGCCCTGATTAAAGGCTGCATCCCTGGCAGCATTAAACTGTTCTACTAAATTTGAACCGGAGAAATCTTTGATATTATAAACACAATTCCACTGAATTTTATTAGTCCAAGAATAGGTATTATTTCCATAGAAAGTAGCGATCGCATTATCGGTTTCTCCCCCCTGGGGACTGCCACATTTAGCCAAACTAATTGAGGATTCCGAGGTCGAACTATTAGATAAAAATAGGGTGGTAAAAGCATAACCCGCTACCGTTAACCCCATAACAATCAGGGTTCCCAGGAAAAAGATCATAAACCGTTTAATTCGTTGTTGACTTAGCATAAACTTACCCGATTAATTGTTAACCAATGCTTCTATATCCTGAATGGATGTGGGTAAACTTTGGGTTAAAACTTCTGTTCCGGTTTCCGTGACTAACACATCATCTTCTATTCTAATTCCTCGAACATCAGCAAACTGTTCTAAACGTTCCCAGTTAACTATTTTTTGATAGGTTTCTCGATTTTTGGGATCATTTAAAATAGCCGGAACTTGATAAAAACCCGGTTCTATAGTTACTAACATTCTGGGTTTTAAGGGACGATTTAAACGCAGAAAACACCAGCCAAACCGTTCACTTCTGACCCGTCCGGGTTCATATCCGGCTAAATCTCCTAAATCTTCCATATCATGCACATCTAACCCTAATAAATGCCCGATTCCGTGGGGAAAAAATAAGGCGTGGGCATCCTGTTCTACTAAATCCTCTGGATTGCCTTTTAATATTCCTAAATCTCCTAATCCTTCAGCAATGACTATTGCTGCAATTCGATGAATTTCTTGATATTCTATTCCCGGTTTGATCGAATTAATACAGGTATCATGGGCTTTTAAAACCACTTCATAAATATCCCGTTGAGTAGGAGAAAATTGTCCAGAAACTGGCCAAGTTCGGGTAATATCCGCCGCCCATCCCATGGCGGTTTCTGCCCCCACATCTGCTAATAGTAAGTCGCCTGGTTGTAAAGCATGATGATAGTGTTGATTGTGTAAAACTTCTCCCTGTACCGTGACAATACTATTATAGGAACAGGTCATATTATGACTGATAATTACCCCTTCCATGGCCGCGCGAATCTCTGCTTCTAATTGGGCTGTTTTTGTGGCTTTCATCCCGGTTTTATGGGATTGAATACTAACTTCTGCGGCTTGACGTAACTCCTGTAACGCCATCGGGTCATGGGTTAAACGCAAATAAATAATAGCCTGGGTTAATTCTAAATCAATGCCTTCGGGTTCTTTAGCTGATCGTAAAGGACAGTTTAATAATTGACGTTGTTCATTAGCGGTTATCGGATTTTGTACTACAATAGTCGCGGCATCTTCAAGATGATTTGATAATTCTGATAAGGGATAGGAAAAATCCGCACCCATGAGTTCTGCAATTTGATTTCTCTGGGGAATTTCACCATGCCAAAGGGCACTCCCTGGGGGGGCATCATCCATAAATAATTCTAAGCGACCTTCGGATAAACGAATGGCTGCATTTTCTAAGGGAAATCCGGCAAAATAAAGAAAATGACTACTTGCCCGAAAGGGATAAATATTAGCCGGAAAATTGCGAGAACTGGCACAACCTGACCACAAAATAGCCGGAAAATCAATTAAATAGCTGAGTTTTTGGCGACGATGGCGGAGGGTATCAATCAGTAATTGAGAAGAATTAAATAACATAATTAAATCTAAATCTAGGTAATTTTAATTTAATTTAAATGATTGTAGGGTTTAACTCCTGAATAACCAACCCTGACTTCTGGGTTAAAATAAGTTAGAATCAAACGGCACAAATTGAGGAGGATTAGACCGCCTCAACCTCAAACCCAGGAAATCAAGACCATGGCATCTTTTAAACCCAACAATCATCACTCTATTCAAGCGGTTGATTGGCCGATTTCTCAACTACCGGGCTTGAATTCGGATAATCAAACCCGATTAGACAATTATGGCATTAAAACCACCCGTCAACTGTTAAAAAAAGGCAAAACTCCCGCCGAAAAAATGATTTTGGCAAATCTGCTCCAGATTAATATTAGAGATATTAACAAATGGATTGCTATGGCGGACTTAGCGAGGATTCCTGGGGTGGGTTGTGAATATTGTGGACTTTTGCTCCATGCGGGGGTTAGCTCAGTCCACCATTTAACTCAGTTATCCGTCCATCGTTTACATCAACAAATCCTACGTTTTTATGTCGTTAATTTACAGCGTCGAGATTTATGTCCGTCGGTTGATCAAATTCAACAATGGGTGCAACAGGCTAGATTTTTATAGTTTTTTTTATTCTTTTACTAACACTCCATTCAAGAAAATATCGGCTAATCCTTCTGCCATTTCTTTCATCTCTTGGGGGGAGGCATTGGGTTCAAGAATGGTATTATAACTAAATCCAGCAATGGCAAACATCCCTAAAAAAACTTGGGCAATAATTTTAGGATTCATCGGACGATAAACCCCTTTTTGAATCGCTGTTTCAAAAAAAGCCTCGGTGACATCGATCATTTTATTAATAATTTCTGATTGAATGCGATCGCGTAATTCAGGATGAACTGGAGCTTCTAAAAAACAAATTCGCATCATATCCGCATTATCATGGAGATTGATCAGGCGGCGATGTAATAATTGTGCCACAGCTTTATAGTTACTGATCTCACTTAATTCTGTTAATAAATCCGTTAAAATTTCCACCCATCCCTCAATCACAATGGCAATTAAAATCGCTTTTTTATTGGCAAAATGTCGAAACAAAGTGGCTTCAGCGACTCCCGCCGCCGTCGCTAAATCACGGGTGGTGGTACTCTCATAGCCTTTCTGGGCAAATAACCCCCGCGCAGCCCGTAGAATTTGGTTTTCTAATTCCGATGCTGTGGAATAATGGAGATGCGACATAACTTTCTCATCTTATGTGGCTCTGGTTTGAGCCTATCATTTGTCAAACAAGATAGTTCAGAAACGATATAACTCTTAATGCTTTGATCTCTGCGGACTTACGCACCCAACCAAAGAAACCGGGTTTTTTTCCGAAAATGCTTCGTTGTGACCCACATATTATCTAAAAAACCCGGTTTCTCGGGCGACCTGGGTAAGTCCTATCTCTTTCGCGGTTAAAATTCTGATCCTGTGATATTTTAAGATAGATTAGATCTGGATTGCTTCTCGCATTTTTGTCAAGTTATACCGCTAAAAATCTATGGTTTGGAATTACTTTTTTAAAGGCAAACAAACAACAAACAAACTATCCGGGTTCGGCCAACGTTTGTGTGTTGCACTGTTAAGTCTATGTTTATTCTGGGTGATGGGATTTCAAGCCGTTTGGGCGGATGAAATTCCTCCTTCAAATTCTTCAATTCAACCCTATTTAAAACGAGTTAAGCGGGAAATCACCGAATTTACCCTGGAGAATGGCATGAGATTTATTGTCTTAGAAAGACATCGAGCACCGGTCATTTCTTTTTTAATTTATGCCGATGTGGGCGGAGTGGATGAACCCGATGGACAAACTGGAGTCGCCCATTATTTAGAACATTTAGCCTTTAAAGGAACTCGGCGGATTGGCACAACTAATTATGAAGCTGAAGAAGAAATTTTAAAAAAGCAAGATCGGATTTTTGAACAAATTAAACAAGCTAAAACTGAAGGAAATAACGAAAAAATACAACAATTAATCACGGATTTAGAAAAATTAAGTCTGGAAGCCGATCAATATATTCAACAAAATGAGTTTGCTAGAATTGTCTCCCAAGCTGGAGGTGTGGGAATGAATGCCACGACTTCCGCCGATGCCACCTCCTATTTTTATAGCCTTCCGGCTAATAAATTAGAACTGTGGATGTCCTTAGAATCTGAACGATTTTTAGAACCCGTATTTCGAGAGTTTTATAAAGAAAAAAAAGTGATTTTAGAAGAACGTCGCCTGCGCACAGATAATTCTCCTATTGGTCAAATGTTTGAGAAATTTTCCGCCAC
>DATNRE010000735.1:0-11546 GCA_036703685.1 Candidatus Obscuribacterales bacterium | reverse complement strand
TTGACCTTTGATTTTCTCGCAGAGGTATTGGCGGAGGTTGACTCGGAAGAATTAATTCTGCAACTGGTGAGTTTAGGTTTGAAATTGAATATCATTCAAGGAATACTATTAACAAAAAATGTTAAACCTGAATTTCAAATCAAGGCTTTTTCTCAGGTACTCCAATTAAATATTCCCCTGGCTTTTAAAATTCGTCTGTTGGGACAAACCCGTTCGCCCCTATTACTCTCTTGGTTTCTCAAAGGATTACATCATCAGAATGAAGTTGTTAATGCTTGGTCAGCTTGGGCGATCGCTCAAATCGGTCAAGCTGCTGAATCTTCCCTATTAAAAGCTTTAAAAGATCCCCAACAAAAAGTCCGTCTCTGGGCAACTTGGGGGTTAGGGCAAATGGGCAGCGATCGGGCAATTCGAGGATTAATTATGGCTTTGCACCATGAAGATAGTCAAGTTCGTTGGCGAGCCGCCACTGCTTTAGGGAAAATCAAAAATCGTTTAGCTACCACAAAATTAAGAGAAATTTTAGTCTCCGATCCCGAGCATTATGTCCGAGGTCGGGCGGCAACTGCCCTAGGGAATTTAGGGGGAGCCGCCGCAATTATTGGGTTAAAAAATGCCCTGGATGATCAGGAATTTTATGTTTATACTAATGCCGTTTATGGGTTAGAAAGCATTGGGGATTCCTTTGCTATTAAGGTACTTTTACAAGCTCTTAATCATGGTAATTCCGATGTTAGAATCCGTGTTGTTGAGGTCTTAGGTAGAATAGGAGGGGATTTTATTGTTAATAAGTTGCTGAATAAAATTCATGATCCCGATCCATTTGTCCGGGCAAAAGTAGTTGAAACCATTCAATCTATGAATACTCCTTTAGCTATTGGGGGGCTAAAAACCGCCTTGAATGATAAGGATATTTATGTGCGCTCCTGGGCAGAAACAGCCCTAGAAAAATTAGATTCTCCCTCACCAACAACCCTATTTAAAATATTATTTGATTCTGATATTACTTCCCCCCATGCTAATTTACCTAAACTCTGGATTGCTTCGAGAGCAGAAGTCGGTGACTATATTTTACAAAAATCTCGAGGAGCAAATATTCGCTATTTAATTTCTATTGGGAATTTAGGGAGTGAACTGCCTGAAGGGTTTGATCAAGTTCCGAATCGATTACGATTAGAATTTGATGATATTGATACTCCCTGTCATGATCCTGAATATATTTTACCCAGTCTGCAACATATTTTAAAAGCCCTTCATTTTATGAAGTCTGTGCGTGCCAAGCAAGGAGATTTATTAATTCATTGTCAAGCCGGAATTAGTCGCTCAACCGCGATCGCCTTTACCCTATATGCCTATGGTTTAGGAATCGGAAAAGAAGCAGAAGCCCTTAATTATATTGTGGCGGTGCAACCCCAAGCTATGCCGAATCAATGGATTGTGGAGTTAGCTGATATCGCTCTCAAACGAGGAGGCAGATTAATTCAAACCCTACGCAATTATCGCCGATCTTTTCCTAATTCTTGAGGGAACAGGGAATAGGGAACAGGGAACAGGGAATAGGGAGGCAGGGGAGGCAGGGGAGGCAGGGGGAGCAGGGGGAGTCAAGTTTTACCTATTACCTATTACCCATTACCTATTACCCATTACCCATTACTCATTCCCTGCTACATATAAAAAATCCGTGAAGACGGACACTAAGTGCATCTTCACAGAGACCTGAAAACCAGGCTGAAAACTAAGACATGGCTTGAATGATAAAGTCAAAGTAGGGGGCTGTTTCCTTGGCATCTTCGTCATCAAGTAACGATAGAGACGCTTCCTTGAGACAACGAACCGCTTCCACCATCCCAGGCATCGGAACACCCAAGGAGTTATACATATCCTTGACACCGATTAAACCAATGTCTTCAATCGGATCTTTATCACCCGAAAGAACTCCATAGGTAATTAACCGCAGATACCAACCATAGTCCCGAAGGCATAGGGCCCGTTCCCGTGATCCTGACGCATTACCACCCGGGGCGATAAAATCAGGGCGCTTCTTCCACAGTTGGTTACTAGCACGCTCTACAATCTTCTTTTCATTATCCGCAAGGGTCGAAGCAATTCGCACGCGCTGTTCACCCGTCTTTAAAAAGTCATTGATGTTTTTAAGTTCACCAACACTAGGATAACGGAGTTCATCGTCAGCTTTGAGAATAACTTGGCTAACTACTGTCATCTAAAACCTCAGAGCTATTAAAGTTTTTCAAGATACCATTAAGTAGTTTAGCGACTTGAGGGGATCAGGGGAAGTCATAACCCCTTAAACTTTCACCCATCGTTATCAAAGTGGGGGGAAAACACCTGTGCAAAGTCGTGGAGATCGGGCAGAGTCAAGAGTTATCTGCCCCGGTTTAGTCTGAATACCCTTAACAATTCTTAATTTTCACCCCTCAACGGTTAATCAGTCATCTGTGTAGAGACGTGCCATGGCGCGTCTGTATCAGTCATCAGTTAAGAAGTAGTGGGCAGTTATTTACACTAAAATAAATCTATACTTTATTGTTTACTGTTTAGTGTGTAGGGGCAGTTTCTGGGGAGATTTTTTTTAAATAAACTAAAATCTTGATCAACCCATTGATGACTGATAACGGGTTCAAACGCGCCCATAGCGTGAAGACAGTCTCTACACGGGTACAGACGTGCCATGGCGCGTCTCTACACTGATTACTAATAACTGAATTAATAATGTGGCAGCAAGGGCAACAAGTTGAAGTCGAAATCACAGATTTGACCGATGAAGGTAGTGGCGTTGGTCGTTACCAAGAGCGGGTTATATTTGTTCCTGATACAGTTCCTGGCGATCGAGTGCGGGTGCGGTTAGTGCGGGTGAAAACCCAATATGCAGAAGGCAAGTTAGACCGTTTATTAAGCCCATCAACCGATCGCATTTCCCCTCGATGTATTGTGGCGGATAAATGTGGCGGATGTCAGTGGCAACATATTGATTATGCGCTACAACTACAAAGCAAGCGAAATTTAGTGGTTAAAACCCTAGAAAAAATTGGAGGATTTATCGATCCTCCGGTGGATCAGGTATTAGCAGGAGCCTCGGAATTAGGTTATCGCAACAAAGTTACCTATCCCCTAGGACGGTCAGCAACGGGTCAAGTCCAGGCGGGTTACTTCCAAAAACATAGCCATCGTTTGGTTAACTTAAATCAATGTCCGGTACAGGATCAACGGCTAAATCCTTTACTAGCTAATGTGAAACAGGATATTCAAAACCGGGGCTGGTCAATTTATGATGAAGCCTTACATCGGGGCAAACTTCGCCATCTCTCCCTCAGAATTGGACGGCGTACCGGGGAAATGTTATTAACCTTAATTGCCACCCAAGCCAGTTTACCCGGACTGACGGAACAAGCAGAAACTTGGTTAGAACAATATCCGGGGTTACAAGGGGTTTGTTTAAATCTGAATCCCGATCAAACTAATGTGATTTTCGGTCAGGAAACACGTTGTTTAGCGGGTCATCCCTATTTAAAAGAAGAATTTGGGGGGTTAACGTTTTTTCTGGGCCCCGATACGTTTTTTCAAGTGAATACAGAAGTGGCGGAAGCGTTATTAGAAATAATGCTACAGGAACTTAATTTACAAGGGACTGAACGCATTGTTGATGCCTATTGTGGCATTGGAACCTTTACTTTACCCCTAGCTTCCTATTTATTGAAAAAACAAAGAGGTTCAATTCAGCCCTCCGATCTTCCCCAAGTCATGGGTTTAGAAGTCCAAGAAACCGCCATAGAGCAAGCTCGAAAAAATGCGATTTTTAATCAGCTTGATCAGGTAGAGTTTAAATTAGGAACGGTGCAAAAGTTATTACCCCAGTTAGGATATAAACCCGATGTTGTTTTGCTTGATCCTCCCCGAAAAGGATGCGATCGCAAGGTCTTAGAAACCTTAATGGAACTGCAACCCCAACAACTGATTTATATTAGTTGTAGACCCGCCACCCTAGCCCGAGATCTGAAGATTTTATGTGAAACGGGAGTCTATGAATTAGTGCGGGTACAGCCGGCGGATTTTTTCCCACAAACGTCCCACGTTGAGTCTATGGCGTTTTTAAGACGTTTATAAGCCAGTCGGATCTAGGTGTTCAGAAATCGGGTTTCTTCAGCTATCTTTCTATTATGCAGCAAAAGTTATTGCAGAAACCCGATTTCTCGGAATGTTTTTTAAGCATTTAACACCTGTTCTGCTGTTAAGGATAATTCTGAAAAAGTGGGTGATATAATCCGATCAGTTCCTCTAAATAGAGTTTTTTGATACTGACCTTTTTCGTCTAAAGAGTAAACAAAGATAGTCGGAATTTTAGGATTTCCTAAGTAAGCCCTGGAAGCGATCGCTAAATAGTCTACAATCCAATATTCAGAAATTCCTAACCGTTGATATTCTTCTAATTTATCTACATAGTCATCTTCCCAATTCGTTGATGTCACTTCTACTGCTAACTGAATTGGCACTTCTAAGGCATTATAATCAGAACGATTAGAACGCCAAATTGTTCGGTCAATCACACTAACATCAGGATTTCTACCCTGTTCTAAGCCATCTTTTGTTACCGTTTTGATGACCGCAGTATTAGTTACAACTAAATTAAGATTAAGTTTTCTAATTTCATCATTAAAACAGAATAAAAGCAAATTGGCTACATCATTATGGTTTCTTGTTGCTCTCACTTCTACAATTTCTCCATTCACAAATTCATAGATTCCTGTTTCTGGACATTGTTCTAAAAAGTTGTCAAATGTTAGTTTTTGCGCCTGTGCTGTTGTCATAGTTTAATTTCCTAGTAAGTCGGGAACATAAGCAGAATAGTTACTCCCAGCCCATTCAAAAATTGCAATATATTCTTTCAAAGTGTGATATAATATGATTCAATAATTATAGGTTAGGCAACTTTTCGGTTTTTACGCCTACCAAGCTACCTAACTTTGTTTGATTTTTGGATAGAGTCACCCCCATCACCGGAACAGGTCTGGACTCTCCCTAAATTTGCCCGACAAATTCCCATCTGCCAGTTCTGACCTAGGAGAGCGCACGCAGGCGGGGAGGAAACAACACGAAATCCGTAGTTCCTGTTCCGACTGTCCGGCTCGTTCCTGTTACGATTGGCACTGCGGCAATTCCTGGGATTGTTGTTCCACGAACCTCCGCGTATCACCCGGAAGTGCCTGTCCCGTCTTTACCTTCTCGATAATTCGAGAGAAGCAAATATCTGTTGACGGAGTTGCCAAGTATCGCCCTGTTGAAGATGAGCAACCCAACTCTGGATTGACTGCGACACTTTTTCGCCCCCAATTTTACCCTGATCATATTCTACCTGCATTCGTCGCAATCGGCGTCTGGCTCGACGTAAATTTTCTTTACGGACTCGAATTCTATCGGGTAAGATGCGAAATCCAAGAAAATTTGCTCCGATTTTAGTTTCAAATAATTGGCTTTTAATCGGATGAATTTTGACTCTCAATGTGGCTAAATATTCCTCGACTGCTATTCTTGCATCTGCTAGAAATTCGGGATTATCTGAAAACAAGGCAAAATCATCAACATAGCGGATATATTGATTGACTTTTAGTTTTTCTTTGACAAAATGGTCAAACCCATTCAAATAAATATTAGCAAAAAATTGACTAGTTAAATTTCCAATGGGAAGACCTCGCCGTCGTTGTAAGGGATCTAATAAACTATCCCCTGGAAAATATTCTACCATAGGTTCTTGTTCATTACTATTATCAATAATTTTATCAATTAACCACAGGGTATCGGAGCATTTGATCTTTTTGCGAATTAATGATTTTAAAATAGTATGGTCAATACTGGGAAAATATTTGCGGATATCACACTGGAGAACATAGGGACTAGACCGGGCAAATTTTGTAAATCGACGCAGGGCGCGGTGGGTTCCAAAACCGACACGATTTGCATAGGAATCAACAATATAGGTGCGTTCAAAAAGGGGTAAAATAATATTACATAGGGCATGATGTACTACCCTATCTCTATAGGGGGCGGCGGAAATCATTCGAGATTTTGGTTCTTTAATTTCAAAGGTTCGATAATGACCTGGACAGTAGGTTTTAGACTCTAACTCTGTTTTCAACTTAAAAAGTTCTGGCTCTAAATTATAGTTAAAGGCTAAAACATTTTCTCGAAAACGCTTGCCTTTTTGGGCTTGACGTGCTGCTGCTAATAAATTGCTAAAATCAATAATTTCTGACCAGAGATTTCCGTAACGTTTCATAGTTTTGGGGGTTTATTGCGTTGTTGTTTTATCCATGCTCCTAATTCCGTGCCGATTTCGTTAATTAATTTTCCGATATATTCATAGCGTTCAGTTTTAATTAACTCGAAATCTAATAATAGTCTGGTTTGATGGCGCAGAATGTCTAGTTTGCCATTCAATAATTCTAATTGATTGAGTTTATCTGTGGCATAACGGGCTAAAATTAATCCTTCGAGAAGGTCATAGAGTCCGGTAATGATTCTATCTCCTAAGGTAAATTTATGATCTCGCGGTAGGCGGTTTAATATGGGTACATACCATTTGATTAAATCATAGGTTTTCTGAATAATCGGTAATTCACTCATACTCATAAACTTTCTCTGTTTCTCAATCAAATAATAGATTAATTAATTCTTCTCGGTCTAACTTGAAGTGATTAGCCACAGTCTTTAAAATTGCATTCAATGTACCAACTTTTAAAGGATTATGAGCCGGAATGGTAATGTGATGTTCTCCTTTTTCTTGTGTGGTTAATCGAATATGGCTCCCAGTTTGATGGCTGACTTCATAACCTAAGATTTTAAGGGTTTTTACTAAATCTTGACCTGATAAATCTCTCGGTAATTTCATGAAGCAATCACCTCCTCCTGAACAATATGCAGTCGGATGATTTTAGGACGTAATGCTGGCTCAGGAAAATGACAGTGAACCGCATCTTTAATTTCTTTCTTTAAGCTTTCTAAATCATCGGCTTGGGTAATAATTGATTCCCCTAATGCCTGGGCAATATAACCTTGCTCAATATCATGTTCTACTAAGAAAATGATTTCCGTCATCGTTTAAATAACCTCTAAGTGCTAGCTAAATTTCTATCAAATATCTTAACCAGACGCATAGATTTTTTCTCGGTTGAGGTAATCTTCTTTAATTCCTAACTGGAAAGTCGGAAAGGAATATTTGGGTTTGGGGATAACGGAAACAGACACCTCTACTTGATCACCCTCTTGGACATTTTCGGGCAAGCAATCTATGAGAATAATGCTTTTTCCTTTAATATAACCTTTGATAATCATTGGTTTTCCTCTGAATTTTAGCAAGAGGGCGGGTTTATTAAAATTATTGCGGGTTGACACAATTTTCTAACAAAACCCGTCCCCTGAAAAAAAATTTTTAAACGCGCTGACGCGCGAAAAGGGAAGAAGGGAAAAGAAGAAAGAAGGGTAAAGGGCTAAAGGGCTAAAGGACAAAGGGCTAGAGAGTCCACGCAGGCGGGGAGGAAACAACACGAAATCCGTAGTACCCGTTCCGACTGTCCGGCACGACCCAGTAACGATTGGCACCGCGGCAATTCCTGGGATTGCTGAACCACGAACCACCGCGTATCACCCGGTATTGAGTATTTGCACCCGACTCCCAAACGCTACCATCAGTGGGCGCGCCATTGTAATTCTCATGCCAAGGGTCGGCGCACCATTCCCAAACGTTGCCGTGCATATCGTATAGTCCAAAGGCATTTGGAGTGAAACTCCCGACATCGGTGGTTTGTTGACGATAGGTTCCTTTTGGCCCATTGGCGTAGGTATTACTTGCGTCATAATTAGCTAAATCGGCTGTAATGGTTTCGCCAAAGTGTAAAGGACTTGTAGTTTGAGCGCGACAAGCATATTCCCATTCCGCCTCAGATGGTAAACGATAGGTTTTGCCTGTTTTTTGGGAAAGTCGCTGACAGAATTCCTGTGCTTCATGCCAGGTTACATTCTCAACGGGTCGGTTTGCACCTTTAAAACTAGAAGGATTATTTCCCATAATAGCTTCCCATTGAGCTTGAGTAATGGGATATTTTGCCATAGAAAATGCAGCAATATTAACGGGATGTATCGGTTTTTCGCTGTCACTTTCTGGTGAACCCATCTTAAAAGTTCCCCCAGGAATGGATACCATTTCTAAACTGATATTATTGCCTAAATCTTGTTTAAAAAATTCAGCCCGACGGCGTTCTCGTTTGGTTTCCTTTCCTTGGGCGTTAACGGTAATCACATCAAACTCAAATTCTTTTTGGAGACGGCGTTTTTCGGCTTCTTCCTGACGTTTTTTATCCCCTTCCTGACGGCGTTTTTCATCCCAAACTCCTTGAGCAACATCTCGATTATGGGCGACATCGGGTAAATTAGGATTAAGGGCGAGACAGGAATTGTAATCTGCGATCGCTTTTTCATATTGCCCTAATTTATAATAGGCATTAGCGCGATTATTGTAAGCCTCGACATAATTCGGATTCAGTCGCAAGGTTTGGTTATAATCTTCGATGGCGGCGGAATATTCTCCTAATTTACTATAGGCTAATCCGCGATTATAATTGGCATCGGGGGAATTAGGTTCGAGTAACAAAACTTGGGTAAAATCATCAATGGCGATCGTATATTCTCCGTGTTGACAATGGTTTTGTCCCCGTTGATAACAGGCTTGAATAATATTAACGCGGTGGGTTTCTCCCAAGGATTCTAACAAATTATTGAGTTTTTCAATATAGTCTAAATCCTCAGCCGTTACCACAGAATTAACTCTATCCCATAATTCAGAAACCCGGTTTCTTAACTTCAACCAAGATTCTACAGAATTAATTAATTGATTTTTAGCCCAAGATTTATTGGGTAAATTGACTAAACCCTGGGCTAATTCTAGGATTAATTCAGGGAGACGGTGAGAACTTTCTGTTTCTAGGATTTTGTAGATTTGTTCATAACCAGAAATAACCATCCCTATGACTGAATCTGCAACTTCGCCTTCTGGGATATTCTGAGTTAAATCTGGGAGTAATTGGGGTAATAAGGGCGTGAAATCATGGAGAAATAAATGATGCGTGTCAGCTATCCAACCTGCAACTAGACAATGACAGGTAATTAAAAACTGGTACAAATCTTCAAAATGCTTGCTATTAATTTTATAGTGAATTTCTAACTCATCATCGTCTATTCCCTCCTCTCGTAAACTTTGTTCTTCTTCCCAAATTTTGAGATTAATTTCATTATCCCCGCCGCGTTTATCAATATCAGCTTGGGTTTTTCCCAGTGCTAATAGTTTGTCTTTTGTAACTTTCCATTTGCGGGCGCGAGTTTTAGCAGAATCATATAAAATATCCCGATAGGACAGTTGAGAAATAATCGTTTGATAGGAATAGTTATCTTGTCCTATTGTCCAATAGGCGACTCGGAAATTGAGATAATCTCCATCAAATTCCGACTCTAATATTAATGTCGGTTCTGATTTTAGCATCCCGAATAAGGCTTTAATACTTGCTTCGCTATGAAAGCGTTTACTTTCCCAAGCGCCTGCTAAAAATTCGATAGGTCTTCCCTGTTGAGAATACTGATCAAAAAAATCACGCATTTTTTGATTTATAGTTAATTCAATATCGGGGAAATTTTGTGACGTGGTGGCAAACTTTTCAAACTGAACTTTAGGGGGGGCAATAAAAACTCGCAGGGGAATTAAACTATTATTATAGGATTCTAAAATTTGCGCCGGAGGCAATGTTAACGGCCAATTCGCAAAAATTTTCTGAACTTCTGCTTGGTCATGGGCAACTTTTAGCGCGGTTTCTCGGTGATATTCAGCTACTAATAATTGAGTTTCTCGGCTGTACCTTGCTAATTCTGATTGTAGAGTTTTTTCCTGTTCAAAACGCCACCGTTGAAACTCAATATTACTTTTTTGAATCTCTAGGTTAACGCTTTGGATATATTCTTGTAGTTCCTTTTGTCGTTGATGATTGAGTTCACCTTGTTGGGCTTGAAATTCTCGATTTTCTCGATTTTGGATATATTGTAATTTAATTTGTTCTAATTGAATCTCCTGTCGTCTTTCCTCCATTACAGCATTATTCGCAACTTGTACACATTGTAATTTGTACTGTGCTAATTGAATGTCCTGTCGTTTTTCCTCCATTGCAGCATTGTTGGCTACTATTTTATCCGTATTTCTAGCTTGGGTATCAGCAATGTATTTTTGAGGAAGAAATACAGCTTCAAGTCCTCTCTTGAATTTACCCCAAAGTCCCATTTTTGGATCTCCTGGTAATGCGTGTGTCATTGGTTAATCTCCGGTTAATAAATTATAAGGTTTATCCCTTTAATGAAGCCCTGAAACCCCCTAGTTCCCTGGTTCCACCAGGGAATGCTATAAGGAGGCTCCGCCTCCGGTCAACAGCAGGCGGAGCCTGCCTAAAGGCATTGCGAGGTAGAACCTCGCAACGAGAAGGACTAAGCTGGACTAGAGAGGTTATAAACTAACACTGTCGCCGCCCAAATAGGTGTCTTTCCTTCGGCAAAAACCGCCCCATCTAAAGTATAGGCATGACCTTTGTTATCAACCCAGCCAATACATTTTTCATTGGCATCATAGACCTTCATATCAGCACCTAAATGCCCGATATAATGGTGGCCAGTGTTATAAAATTTTTGCCCCTCGATATGTCCAGCTTGTCCTCCACGATCCCAATAAACATCACCATCTGCATAAATTGTGACACTATTAGAATCTCCCTTTTCTACAGGATCGGAACTGTGCATTGCGGAAAAGGTAGAGATTTGTTGTGAGTGATCTCCCATACCTCCCCAATGGTGATCGGTTTGATATCCTGTGGAATAGTCCGTCTGTTCGGGTAGTTGATAGGGATTAAATTGTTCTAAGTCCGTCCCATGGGGATGCAATTCTGGAGTTTGAGGGTCAAAGTCGGATATAAAAGACGAGTGTAAACCTTGATAATATTCCCCATTTTCACCGAAGTTAGAGACATCAAAATGAGGATGATGGGGGTTGTAACCATTGAAATCAGGGACAGACATAATATGGTGGGTCTGTTCGGGAATAGGGGGTTGATGGGGGTCGATTTCTAGGGATTGGATCAGATGATCAAAGATAGAATCTAAACTATATTGTGAGTCATTGTCGGGGGGATTATTCATAGTTATTAGTCCAGTTCGGTGACACTCTACTGCCTAAAGGCAAGTGGATTCTTGGTGAGCGCGAGTCTACTTAACATTATACGATCACTCTTTTAATACTAGAGATGGTTTTCTCCCCAAGGGTTTTGCTTGATTGCAATTGAAACTGTGTTCCCAGCACCTGGCTCCTTTGTTTATTTTTTTGATCAAAATTTGTTAACCGGAGATCGGATTAATAATATAATCGATCACATTCCACTGCGGTGAAATTTTAATTTCCTACCCCTGGTATTTTTTCCCAATAATGAAGTTTAGTGAACTGGTAGAAAAAC
>DATNRE010000734.1:0-8674 GCA_036703685.1 Candidatus Obscuribacterales bacterium | reverse complement strand
GATAACTGATGACTGATGACTGATGACTGATGACTGATGACTGATTATTTTATGATTCCAAAAACCGGCCTTGAAATGTACCAAAAGCGACTTTTTGCCCTATATAAAAGTCAAATTTATACTAATTTAGATCCTGAAATTGACCAACCTAATTATCAAGATTGGCTAGATATATTAAAGCAAGAATCTGATTTAATCCAAGATAAAATCGCCAAAAATTCTGATTCATCTCCTCTGAATATTTTATTAGGAGATTCCCTCAGTATGTGGTTTCCCAATAATTTATTACCATCGGGAACATTATGGTTAAATCAAGGTATTTCAGGGGATACGACAAGCGGAATTTTAAAACGTCTGGATATTTTTGCTAAAAACAATCCTAATAATATTTATATTTTAGCTGGAATTAATGACTTAAAAAGACAAGTTCCCGTTGGAGAGATATTACAAAACCATCAAAAAATACTCGACTATTTACAATACCATTATCCTAATACCCGTATTCTAGTTCAATCTATTTTTCCGACCCAACTCCCTTCAGAAACCCTAAAATTTTCAATTCCAAACTCTTTAATTAAAGAACTCAATCAAAAGTTAACCCAACAAGTTCAAAACCAAGGAAGCATCTATTTAGACTTTCACCAAAGATTTACCAACACCCAAGGAAATGTCCGTTCTGAACTCACAACCGATGGCTTACACCTGAACCTAGAAGGTTACAAAGTTTGGCAATTTGCCCTCAAACAAACCGAATCTCGCCTATCCAAAAATCGAGATTCTAAATATCAAAAATGGTTACAAAAATCATCGGAATTGCCCTTAGATGGACAATCCTACCGTTGGATTTCCTATAAAGTTAAACCGGGAGATACCCTAAAACAAATTACCCTAAAAACATTAGGACGAGAGGATTTTGATTATTGTGATTTAATTGCGATCCGAAATAACTTAACGTCAGACGTTCTCCCGATCAATGACCCGATCGAAATTCCACAATTAATCCCAAACTGAATTAGAGGGTTTGGCGAGAAACAAATTTTTCCAAGTCTGCCTGAGTTTGCTGTAGCATTTGCTCACGAGAATCACGAGCCGTCGTCAGGTTGGGAACTAAATTGCGAGCCTGTAACGTCATGTGCAGTTGTAAATCTGCCACATAAGCACTTACGCCTTGATGATCAGAAGCTGTTGAGTATCCCATCTCTAACTTCACAGGTTTTTCTCCCTTTACGCTTAACTGTATTTTTTGGTCACTGGGTAGAAGGTATCACGTCTGTTGGCAAACTGTACGAGCCCGCAACGAAGTTTAACGGTTTTGGGGATAATCTTTACAGTTTGTTACAAATCGGGGAAGATGGGAGGCAACTAAACGACTAACCGCTAACCATTGCAATATTGAGATTGGTTAACGAACCGGGGACTTATGGGTAAGATCCGGGTGATGTTAAGAAAATTTCTCTTAGAGGGAAAAATGACCCTACAGGACTAACCAACCCAGGGATATTCTATCTACCGATCCACCGGATGGGGGTTTACTGGTAGTTTGTATCATTAAAGTACAAAAAAATCGACATTTAACCGGGTTCACACTTAGAATCAATTACCAACTTTAAATTAAACTCCGTAAATATGGCACAAATTATTGGAACTGCGGGCAATGATTTCCTAAGCGGGACACCTGAACCCGATGAAATCCTAGGATTTGCCGGAAACGATACCTTAGAAGGATTAGGCGAAAACGATACCCTGAATGGCGGGCAAGATCAGGATTTGATTTCCGGGGGTAATGGCAATGATCTGATGTTTGGGGATCTGGGAAATGATACCCTCGAAGGAGAAGCCGGGGATGATATTGCCTATGGCAATACGGGAGATGATCAACTCAGTGGCGACGAAGGTAACGATATCCTCCATGGTGGACAAGGGAACGATACCCTATTTGATAGTAGTGGAAACGATCGCCTATTTGGAGACAGAGGAAACGACCTTCTCTATAGTGGAAGTGGGGAAAATGAACTCACCGGTGGAGGGGGTTCGGATGTATTTGTCATTGGTAGAGAACTGATTGATGGTGAAGTTGATAGTATTACGGATTTTAGAATTGGAGTCGATTTAATTGGATTAACCGATGAATTAAAATTTGCTGATTTGCGGTTTGTGCAAATGGGAAATGATACCGTAATTGAAGATAAAATTAGCAATCAACCCCTGATTATTGTTCAGGAAACCCAAGCTACAACCCTGAATAATCAAGCCAACTTTACCCAATCCATCGAAACCGTTACCCCAATAATTGAGTTTACCAATACCGATTCCCTATTTGTTCAAGAAGGCGAAACACCCGAACTATTTGTCAATGTGCGGCGGGCAGGTTCCCCGTTTAATACGGTGAGTGCCAAACTAGAATTACAACTAGACAGCGCCACCGGTAGTGACGTTAACCTAGAACCAATAGAAATTATCTTCCAACCCTACGAAACTTTTAAAATTGTTCCTATTCCTTTAACCGTTATTGATGATCGAGAAACCGAACCCAATGAAATCTTTAATTTAATCTTAGCCAATCCCACGGGGGGAGCTACCCTGGGAGAATCTCAAAGCATTAATCTTACTCTACAAGATAATGATAGTAGTTCCCCCGGAACTCTCCCCCCAACTAATTCGACGCCGCCCATTGTTTTTCCGATTGGGCCCTCTGCATCCGAGATTAGTCTGTCCGTTGCTCCCCCGACCATCCTAGAAAACAGCGAAGAAAAATTTGTTTATGCCTTTACAAGGGCGGGAGGTTCCCTAGACCTACCCATTAACGTTAACTTCACCGTCGGAGGGACAGCGATACTAGGGGAAAACTATACCGTTATTGATAACGAAACCTTTACCAGTAGCGGGGGTAGCGTTTCCTTCCCTGCCAATAGTACCCTCGCCACCCTCACCCTCGCTCCCATCAATAACGATGATTTTGAGGAAGACCCCCTAACTATTGATATCACCTTAAGGGAATCGGGGTTTTTATACACCGCCAATCCCCAACAATCCACCGCCATAGCAAGTATCGAGAGCGAAGATCTGCCCCCCAGACCCCCGGTTTATAACTTTAGTCAACCGGAATTTTTCATATTTGAGGGTGATCCGAACATTCCCCAGCAGGCGACGATCACCGTTAATCGGACTTTTGATACCAGTTTCCCATCGAGTGTTCGGATTCTCCTAACTCCTACCGGACAGAATGGTGGAACACCTGGGGTTGATGTGGAACCCACGGAAATCGTCCTAGACTTTGCCCCCGGTCAGAGCGAGAATACCTTCCAAATCCCGATCATTGGTGATGACGAGATTGAAGCTTCCGAGGTGATTACCTTATCCTTCGATCCAGAAGGTTTTCAACCCACGGGACAGCCGGGAACCCTTCATCCTCAGGCTAACCTGGTGATTAATGATGATGATGGCCCCACCACCTACGATTTTAAACAACCTCTATTCACCACTCTCGAAGGCAACTCCAGTAACATTACTCAACTGGTGGAAGTGGATCGTTCGGGGGATATTAATGTTAATTCCTCCGTTGAAGTTAATGTAACTGGGACTAATGCCATCCCCAATGTAGATTTTGTTCCCGGGCCAATTACCGTGAGCTTTACCCCGGGACAAATTGCCCAAAACGTCCCGATCACTATTCTCGGCAACCTCACACCCAATCAAAACAGAACCCTGAATCTCTCCTTCAATCCCCCCCTAGGGACTTTGGTGGGAAATCTCCATCCCACCTCGGAGTTACTAGTGATTGATGATGATAACGTTCCGACCTACGACTTCACTACTAATACTTATCGAGTTCGAGAGGGAAATAGCGATATTACCTACGGTGAAATTACTGTCATTCGTTCAGGAAAGGTTGATATTAATTCATCGGTGACGGTGGACTTAAACCCCGCGGCTCAAAATGGAGCCACTTCAGGGGAAGACTTCACCCCCAGTGCTATTCCCGTAGAATTTGCGCCGGGGGAAATTAGCAAAACGATACAAGTCACGATTATCGGAGATGAAACATCCGAGTCTACCGAAACCGTAGTTCTGTCCTTTTCTGGCTTCGATAACAATGGACAAACGGGAACCACAGTCCCAGAAGCGGCTCTAATTATTGATGATGATGATTCCCCACCTAGCTATAACTTTGTCGAGAGCAGCTACACCGTAGATGAAGGAGACGGTACTAGCCTGTTTAATCAAGTTCAGGTGGTTCGCTCCGGGGATCTGAGTCAAACCTCTAGTGTGGATGTGGTCTTAACCAATGGTACGGCGATCGCGGATACGGACTTTACACCGGGGCCCCAACGTATTCAATTTGCCCCTAACCAAGACACGCAAACGGTATTGCTGGGAATTATTGGTAATATTAAGGTTCAACCTGACCGAAACTTTGAACTCTCCTTTGCCAATTTTGACAACAACGGACTGGCGGGAGAAGACATCCCCACCAGTACCGTCACCATTGAGGACGATGACAAAGCGACTCTCAGTTTAACCACCGTGGAAGCGACGGCCACCGAACCTGTCACCACAAAAGTTGCCAATGAACTGCCCAAAAACGGAATTTATCGGATTAGTCGCGCCCCGGATACCTTTGGGGATTTAACCATTAACCTCACCCTAGAACCCGATAAAATTAGCGCGGCGGACTATACTTTGACCACCTCGACGGGTCAAACCGTAACGGTTAGTGACACCTCCACCGTTACCCTGACCCTGCCTAATGACCTGGCCAGTATGGATATCATCTTGACTCCGATTGATGATGTCCAGGCAGAAGCCGATGAATCCCTAACCCTAGTCTTAGCGGATGGGGACTATCAGATTGATCCCGAGGAAAATACGGCACAGGTGACAATTCTGGCTAATGATACCGCCGTGACTCAACTGGGAGATACTACCAGCAACGCCCCAGAAGACTATGCAACCCGAGAAGGTTCCTTACGTCAGGCCATTCTCAACGCCGCATCTTTACCCGAAGAAGATACGATTACCTTTGTTGATCAAGCCGCAACTGGGGTGATTAATCTCGTCGGAGCTTTACCTGGGGTCAGTAGCGATGTAATTTTTGATGGGCCAGGAGCCGATCAACTTACCATTAATCGAGATACGGGCGGAGACTACAATATTTTCACCGTTAATGGCGGGAATGTGACTTTTGAGGGATTGAAACTGACCAATGGTTTCCCCGCCGGAACCGTACCTAACACAAGCAGTACGACCACAGGAAGTCGAGGCGGTGCAATTAATATTACTTCTTCTACTAGTAACGTGAAGGTAATCGATAGTTGGCTTGATGGAAACCAGGCGAATAATGGAGGGGCGATCGCCAACTCCGGCCAACTCACAGTTCAAAATAGTACCATCAGCAATAACACAGGGAGCAACGGTGGTGGAATTATTGTGATTGATGGTCAAGTCCAAATTGTGAATAGCACCATTGCGAACAACAAAGGCAACATCGGCGGCGGCGTGTTTAACTCCGTTGCGGACTTGACGATTACCAATAGTACGATTGCTTTCAATGATGCGGCTGGAAACAGTGGTGGGGTGAGAAATATCGGTGGGGTAGCCAACCTGAAAAACACAATTATCGCCAGTAACACTTCCCCCCTTGACCCCGACGTCGGAGCCTCCATAGAATTTGCCTTTAAGAGTTGTGGCAATAATATCATTGGAGATGGCACCGGAGGAGAGGGTTTAGTGGATGGGGTGAATAATGATGTGGTGGGTAGCGGTACCACCCCGATTGATCCCTTACTCAGTCCCTTACAAAACAACGGGGGTGGCACACCAACCTTGGCTCTAGCCAGTACCAGTATCGCTATTGATACCGGAAGCAATAGCTTTGCCGGCCCCTATACCGACCCCGGACAATTTGACCAACGGGGGACAGGCTTTAACCGGATAATCAATAACACCATTGATATCGGAGCCTTTGAATCTCAACTGTTCTAATTACGAATTACGAATGAGTGGGGCGGGTTTAGAAAGGCTATCTGTGAGTATCAGAAATTTGCACAGAACCCGCCCCTACAGTCTGATCTACTTCGTTGCCGCAGTCCGAGCCGCTGCTGCTTCGTCGGGGTGAATATTCAGACGGGTTAGATTAATCCGACCTTTACTGTCAATTTCCCGAACTTTGACAATGACCTCATCCCCCACGGAGACTTCATCCTCCACCCGAGGAACTCGATAATCAGCCAACTGGGAAATATGAATCATTCCCTCTTTACCGGGGAGTAATTCCACAAAGGCGCCAATCGGAATAATCCGAGTAATTCGGCCCACATACACATCCCCAGCATTCAGTTTGCGGGTCATCCCTTGAATAATTTGATAGGCGCGAGCCGCATTTTCGCTATCGGTGGAAGCAATTGTGACCGTGCCATCATCATCAATATCAATCTTGACTCCGGTTTCTTCGGTAATCCCCTTAATGGTTTTCCCACCAGGCCCAATGACCAAACCAATCAAATCGGGATCAATTTTCAGGGTCAATAACCGAGGGGCGTAGGGCGATAAATCCGAACGAGGTTTGCCAATCACCTCTAACATTTTTTCCAGGATATGCAGTCGGGCGGGTTTAGCCTGATGAATGGCATCTGCCACCGTCTTCATCGGCAACCCGGTGATTTTCATATCCATTTGTAGGGCCGTGACTCCACTATCTGTCCCCGCCACCTTGAAGTCCATATCTCCTAAAAAGTCCTCAATTCCTTGGATATCAGTGAGAATCCGAACTTCTTCTCCTTCTTTGATTAATCCCATCGCCGCCCCACTCACGGGTTTAGAAATGGGAACCCCGGCATCCATCAACGCCAAAGTTGATCCACAGACCGAACCCATGGACGTTGAACCGTTAGACGATAAGACCTCTGAAACCACCCGAATCACATAGGGAAACTGATCCTTAGAGGGTAACACCGGAACTAAGGCCCGCTCCGCTAAAGCTCCGTGACCAATTTCCCGACGTCCGGGCGATCGCATGGGTTTAGTTTCCCCGACCGAATAGGGGGGAAAGTTGTAGTGGTGCATATAGCGTTTTTCTTCCTGGGGGTGCAGGTCATCCAAATCCTGAGCATCTCCGGGAGTTCCCAAGGTAGCAATTGACAATACTTGAGTTAAACCACGATTAAACAGACCGCTACCATGCACCCGTTTGGGTAAACAACTGACCTTACAGGAGACCGGACGCACCTGATCCAAGCTGCGACCATCCACCCGCACACTATCTTGAACAATTTGCTGACGCATCAAGGTTTTGGTGATGTCCTTGAAAATCTGACTCACCAACTTAGAATCCTCCGCCACCGCCACCCGGATCGGATCATCTTCAGATAAAGCCTCAATGGGAGCGAGCACTTCCTGCTCCTTGATTTGATCCAAATTGGCATCCCGGGCGGTTTTATCCAGGTCATGTTGCTTGAGAACCTGTTTAACCGGGAGAGTCACGCGATCGCGCACAAACTGGATTAACCCCTGATTTCCCTCGGGGGGTTCCCCGGGTTTAATTTCAATCCCCAAGTCCCGCATTAATTCTTCTTGGGCCTTGATCAAATCACAAACCGCCTCATAACCAAAGTCGATCGCTTCGATAATATCCTGTTCTGGGAGTTGGTTGGCCCCCGCTTCTACCATGACCACGCCATCGGGGGAACCTGCCACGACTAAATCCAAATCCCCATTTTTGACTTCCCGGTAGGTTGGGTTAATAATAAAGTCATCTCCGACTAATCCTACCCGTACCGCAGCCATGGGCCCAAAAAACGGAATTCTTGCTAAAATCACCGCCACGGAAGCCCCCGTCACCGCTAACACATCCGGGGGAACCTGTTCATCCATCGATAGGGTTGTAGCCACCACCTGAATATCATCGCGCAACCAATGGGGAATCAGAGGACGGAGGGGACGGTCAATTAAACGACTGGTGAGGGTAACGCGATCGGGTGGGCGACCTTCCCGACGTAAGAATCCCCCTGGAATTCTTCCCCCTGCATACAGTCGTTCCTCATAATCTACCAACAAAGGCAGAAAATCCAATCCGGGTCTCCCTTCGGCGCGAGTCGCAGTCACTAGAACTGATGTATCTCCCGACTCGATTAACACGGCTCCACCTGCCTGTGGCGCAAGCAAACCTATTTTGAGTCGAATATCCCTTCCATCAAATGATATCGACTTAATGATCTCTTCCATGTATTTTATCTTCCTTCTTCTTCCACTATTCTCTGATATTGTCGCCCTCTTGACATCCTCCACTGCCTTATCTACGAATAGATTCCCAGGCTGCTCCCTTTGGGGTACATGATCGGGGTTGACGCTTCATCGATAACCGCCTAACTTCTTAGGTCTTAAGCTTTCTCCACGCCCGCATAGAGTCTCCAAATGTCGTGCGGCGACTTTGACATTATACCAAATCAAAAGCCTCAGCCGCCGCTTATCCGATGGAAGTCAGGATGATCAGGTTGTGTTCGGTTTGTACTTTAGTCTTTTTTATCCGATTTTGAAACCCACATTCCGCAGATATTTAAGCCAATTGAATTGCCAATTAAATTGTAATAAATAAAAGCCCAAATGATTGCCATGTAATGATTTGGGCTATTTTTAATGTAGAATAATAATGAGAGTAGCTGAACAAATAAAAATATGA
>DATNRE010000733.1:0-2367 GCA_036703685.1 Candidatus Obscuribacterales bacterium | reverse complement strand
CCCATTCAACCCAAAACTCCTAAAACTAAGGGAATTAAAAAAGAGTCAAAATCACCAACAGAGACGAAAAAACCAGCACAAAATGTTAAGTTAGAATCCGATGTTAAGGATTGGAAAGTGGGGGATAAAGTCTTTCATCGTACCTTTGGAATTGGAGAAGTTAGCCACGTTTTCTCAAATAAAGATAAAATGTCTTTAGCGATTAAATTTGGTAGCCTTAGTCCCAAAATTCTTGATCCAAATACTGTTCCCTTACAACGTTTCAAATAACCCCGTTGTTGCGCTTGTTGTTGCGCTTCAGCGCACTCTTTTATTATTAAATTTAAAGGATAGATGGTATTGAATTAATAGGAACAAGATGCGCTAAAGCGCAACAACGGGTGGAGCTAAAGCTGAACACCAAATTTTATTTTTTGATGCACAACAGCCAAATTCCACATATAATCATCAATTTCATATTCAGTTGCAGCTTGATTAATATAGGTTTTAGCCAGTTCTATATTTTGTTGGGCTTCATAATATAATCCCAAGTAAAGATGACTATAAAAACCTCCTTGTTTTCCTTGTTTTTCTCCGATTTTTAATAAATCTTCCGGGGTACAATTCCCCGCAAACAGATCATAAACACTTCGGAGGACAGGACGCGGATCATTTTTAACCGGAAGTAGGGTATTTTTAGCATTTTCTACTCCCTGAAATTGGGCAATACATAAATAACGCCAAACGGTTTCTTCAACGTCTTGGGAATTAACGGTTAAATCGATTTCAAATTGTTCTGCACCGAGTTGATATTGTTCGGCATAATAATAGGATAATCCCCGTTGCCAAAGATAGGGTTTAATACTAGGATCTAGTTGTTCGGCGTGATCAAAATCTTGAATTGATTCAGCAATTTTCCCTAATTTAAAATAAACCATTCCCCGTTGAATATATCCCCGAATATCATTGGGATGGGAATGGAAGTATTTAGTCCAGTAGTTGAGTTGTTGTTCTAAGGAAAGAGACATATTTGATGAATATTTTAGATAATTATAAACAAGAATAGGATATAATGATCAAGAATTGCACTGATAATCACACGCTTTATGACTAACTTACTCACAGAAGCCTTCAAAAAGTCCCAAAGTCTGCCCGATTATTTACAAGATGAACTAGCTGCACAGCTAATTGAAGATATTGAGAATGAACTACAATGGCAGCAACAATTATCCCAACCCCAGAATTACTTACTAGATAAATTGGCACTTCAAGCCATCAATGAATCACGACAAGGAAAAACTCAAGTTATGGGTTTTGATGAACTATGAAGTCAGAATTGACGGATGGATTTATTCAACAGTTTGCCCATCTACCGGAAAGAGTTAAAAAGACTGCCCGAAAAAACTACAAACTTTGGACGCAAAACCCTAGTCATCCTAGCTTAGAATTCAAAAACCTAAATACAACAGAACCTGTATATTCAGTCAGGGTGGGAGTCGGTTGGCGTGCCGTAGGAGTTATGAAAAATTCGGATACAATCCTATGGTTTTGGATTGGTTCCCATTCTGACTATGACAAGCTACTCAAAAACTTGTGAAAATTTTAATTCATCGATAACCCCCCTCCCTTTCCGAGAAAAGAGAAAAGGGGGTTAGACCATTAACCGAATTAATTCCCTAAACAAATCCCCATACTTTGGGCTGTTTCTACTAAAATATCATCAGCATTAACGGCACGATATTGGGCGATCGCATCGAGAATCGGAATACTCGACACATTCCGATCTCGCCAAACGACAACCCGATCATAATTCTCCTCAACAATTAAATCCACCGCCGCCACCCCAAAGGCAGAAGCAATAATTCGATCAATGGGTGAAGGAGTTCCCCCCCGTTGAATATGACCGAGAACAGTAACCCGCGTTTCTGCCCCACTGCGATCGCAAATTTCATCGGCGAGATATTGTCCAATTCCACCCAAACGAGCCTGTCCCATGCGATTAATCATCGTTACAGGTTCTCCCGTTTCCGTTTTAACCGCCTCCGCCACCACGACTAAACAATAGTTTTTTCCTTGTTTTTGTCGTTCTGCAATATGCTGACAAATGCTATCCAAACTATAAGGAAGTTCAGGAATTAAAATAATATCCGCACCGCCCGCAATTCCCGCATGGAGGGCAATATGTCCCGCATCTCGCCCCATCACCTCTAAAATCATCACGCGGCTGTGACTAGCGGCGGTAAAGTGTAGCCGATCTAAAGCCTCGGTAGCGATATCAACGGCGGTACTAAACCCAATCGATAAATCCGTACTACCCACGTCATTATCAATAGTTTTAGGAATTCCAATTAAGTTGATATTTCCCTGTTGGGCAATGCGTCGCAAAAT
>DATNRE010000732.1:0-6102 GCA_036703685.1 Candidatus Obscuribacterales bacterium | reverse complement strand
ATTACTCCAAGAGTGGGGAAGTGAAACCCTACAAGTCACAAATCGAGGAAATTTGCAAATTCGGGCGGTACAAACTTCCCCCAGTTTAGAAGTATTTCAAACCTTACAAAACCTTGGGTTAGCTGCATCTGATCCTCGCATCGATCATCTGCGGAATATTATGGCTAGTCCCACTGCCGGAATTGATGCTCAAGAATTAATTGATACTCGTCCATGGGTTGAAAAATTAGATGATTTTATTCAGAATTATCCCTCAATTATTGAACTTAGTCCTAAATTTAGTATAGGCATTGATGGTGGGGGAAAAGTAGGAATTGGAACCCGCTCACCGATAGCTTGGGAACACCGTTATAATGAAATTCAACTCTTAGCAATTGCTGTTGATTCTATCCATTCAACCTCTGATATTTACTTCCAGTTAGCCCTCGGAGGTGATAAAACTTTATATCCTACTTCAGTTTTTATTAAACCCGAAAACTGTTTAGCCGTAGTAGAATCTTTGGTTAATATTTATATCGATTATGTGCAGAAAAATCCATCTCCAACCGGGAAAAAACCTCGGATGAAACACTTACTCAAAGATTGGGGATTGGAAAAATATATTCAATTGGTTAATGCTAATTTAGAGTATCCCTTAACTCTAATTTCTGACGCAGAAAATACAGTTTTAAAAACTTTAAATCCTTTACCCTCCCAACCCTATGCCCATTTAGGAATTCATCCCCAAAAACAAGCCGGATTATCCTATTTAGGCTTATCCTTAAAATTAGGAAAATTGAGTGCAGATCAACTCTTGGAATTAGTAGAAATCTCGGAAACCTTTGGGAGTGGTCAGTTACGCTTAACCCCTTGGCAGACTATTTTAATTCCCGATATTCCCAATCAAAAAATACCGGAATTATTACCCCAACTCGCCCCATTCGGATTATCAAATTCTTTAGTCGATGCGGCAATTGTTGCCTGCGCGGGAAAACCCGGGTGTGCGGCGGCGGCAACGGAAACCCAAATCCATGCTTTAATATTAGGAGATTATCTCAAGGAACAGTTAAGCCTGAATTCCCCTGTGAATATTCATTTATCCGGTTGTGATAAATTATGCGCCCAACCGAGTCCGGCAGAAATTACACTTTTAGGAACAACAATTGAACAAAATGGCAAAAAAGTTGAGGGGTATCAAGTTTATATTGGCAAGGGTCAAGAATCGTTAAATTATCAAGTTGGTGAGGGAAAATTGGTTGATATTCTTCCCTTGATTCAAAAAAAATGTGTTGATCTCAATCAGGACTTACGCACAGAAACCGGGTTTTTTTACGAAAATACTTGTTGTAACCCACATATTATCTAAAAAACCCGGTTTCTCGGTCTCCCTAAGTCCTATCAATAAAACCCAACCCGAATAATTTTTTAAACATCAGACAATTAATATGTTAGATTACCTGCGAAATGGTGACGATATTTATAGAAAATCCTTTGCGATGATTCGCGCTGAAACTCCCTTAGAAAATCTATCGGAGGATTTAGCTCATGTAGCCGTGCGTTTGATTCATTCCTGTGGAATGACTGATATTGTTAAGGATTTAGAAGCCTCATCCGATGCGGTAAAAATCGGACGGGATGCCCTTATAAATGGTGCTAAAATTCTATGTGATTCTCAGATGGTTGCCAATGGAATTACCCGCAAAAGACTCCCTCAAAATAACCCAATTATTTGTACCCTGAATCATCCCGATGTTCCCGAAATAGCCCATCGAATTAATAATACCAGATCGGCCGCGGCTTTGGAATTATGGCGACCGGATTTAGCCGGGGCTGTCATTGCCATTGGTAATGCCCCTACGGCCCTATTTCGCTTACTAGAATTACTGGATTTAGGAATAGCAAAACCCGCCCTAATTTTGGGTTTTCCCGTGGGGTTTGTGGGGGCAGAAGAATCAAAAGCCGAATTGGCCGCCAATAGTCGCGGTGTTCCCTTTATCACCTTACACGGGAGGCGGGGGGGAAGTGCGATCGCAGCAGCAGCAGTCAACGCCTTAGCAAAGGAAAACGAATTATGAGCCCATTAGGACGACTTTATGGATTGGGTATTGGCCCGGGAGATCCCGAATTACTCACCCTCAAAGCCCACCGCATTCTAACGACTGTGCCGGTCATTGCCTATCCGACCCTAGAAAATGGCAAGGTTTTGGCCCGGGCGATCGTGGCTGATTTTATTCGCCCCGATCAAATTGAAATTCCCATGCCCCTACCCTTTAGTGTGGAGCGCAGTTCCCAACCCTATTATGATATCGCGGCCGACAAGATTGCCGAACAGTTGAGTCTGGGGCGAGATGTGGCGGTGCTTTGTGTGGGCGATCCCATGCTGTATGGCAGTTTTATGTATATCTTTAATCGCCTAGCGGGGCGGTTTGCCATTGAAGTTGTCCCCGGAATTTCTTCGGTGATGGCCAGTGCCGCCATGTTGGGCGTGCCGATCACCTATCGCAATGATGTTTTTAGCATTATGCCCGGGACATTGGAGCCGGAAATCTTGCGCGATCGCCTTTCCCAAGTTGACGCGGCGGCTATTATTAAATTAGGCCGACATTTTGCGAAAGTTCGGGATATTTTGCAGGAATTAGGATTATTAAATCGCGCCCTTTATATCGAAAGAGCGACTTTACCGAATCAAAAAATTATTCCGATTACTGAAGTTGATCCCGAAGCCGTCACCTATTGGTCATTAATTTTAGTTCCGAGTACCAACCAACCGCAATGAAACCACCCGCTATTATTATTCTAACAGAAACCAGTATAAAAGTTGCTCGGGAAATTCAACGGGGCATCGGTTCAGCCATGATTTATGGTTTAATAAATCGTACCCAATCGGCGGATTTAACCTATACTAATTTTGGGGAAACGGTGCGAGAATTATTCCAAACCGGAACACCAATTATCGGGGTTTGTGCGGCGGGAATTTTGATTAGGACAATTGCGCCTTTATTAATTAATAAAAATACCGAACCTCCAGTTTTAGCGATCGCCGAAGATGGTAGCGCTGTTGTGCCTTTATTGGGGGGTTTACAAGGAGTAAATGATTTAGCTCGTCAAATTGCTTCAACCCTGAATATTTCCCCAGCAATTACCACCAGTGGCGAGATTAGATTTAAAACTACGTTATTATCTCCCCCGGCGGGTTATCAATTAGTTAATCCCGATGATGCCAAAACTTTTATTGCCGATTTATTAGCGGGGGAAACCGTAAAGTTAATCGGGGAAGCCGACTGGTTAGAAAAGAGTCAGTTACCCTTTACAACTGATGGAAAATTAACTATTGACATTCGAGATCATAATAATTTAGAATTAGCAAAACCGAGTTTAAATTGTTTGGTTTATCTCTTAGATCAGGGAAACTCAACGGAGGAGAAAAAGGATTTTTCCCCCACTATCCTAGGGGAAGAAAACCCTATTTCCCCGCCAGAAACCGGGCTTAATCCGGGGAAATTAGCGATTGTGGGGACGGGGCCGGGTGCAGCCCGTTGGATGTCTCCAGAGGTGCGAGAGGTGCTGGAAACCGCAACGGATTGGGTGGGTTATAAAACCTATTTAGATTTAGTAGAATCCCTGCGGAAACCGGAAATTATTCGCCATGAATCGGATAATCGGGTGGAATTAGATCGGGCGGAAACGGCCTTAGATTTAGCGGCTCAAGGGCGGTCGGTGGTGGTCGTTTCTTCCGGTGATCCGGGGATTTATGCCATGGCGGCGGCGGTATTTGAGGTATTAGAAAAAAAGGCAAAACTGGAATGGGAAACCTTGGAGATTCAAGTGTGTCCGGGGATTTCGGCGATGCAAGCGGCGGCGGCGAGTGTGGGCGCGCCCTTGGGACATGATTTTTGTGTGATTTCCTTATCTGATATTCTTAAATCTTGGGAAACCATTGCTAGACGGATTGAGTTAGCAGCAGAAGCGGATTTAGCGATCGCATTTTATAACCCGGTTTCTCAGGATCGGACTTGGCAATTGTTGAAGGCAAAAGAGATTTTATTAAATTGGCGATCGCCCCAAACTCCTATTATTTTAGCCCGTAATTTAGGACGAAAAGGGCAAACCGTGACGATCAAATTCCTAGAAGAATTGACCGTTAAAGATGCCGATATGCGGACGGTTATTTTAATCGGATCGAGTAAAACTCGAATGATTCAGCAAGGGCAGAAAAAGCCATGGGTTTATACTCCACGTTATAGCAGGGAACAGGGAACAGGGAACAGGGAGGAAAAGACTTCACCGTCTAGCTTTTAGCATCACTCTTTGTCCTAATAGGTGTGGCGACTGCTGTATCAGTAATCAATGCGATCGCTCTTTATACCTCCCAAAAAAGCGATCGCCCCTAAATTATCAGAAAATCAACCTAGAATTGTTTCCGTCGCCGTCCTTGGGCATCTGCTGCTAACATGGCCGCCAGCACGGTTTCAGGACTGATTTCACAGGGTTCATTATGGATGGTTTCACCCGTACTACAAGCCCGCTCTGCGGCTAATAATAGGCGATCGCGGCTGACTCCTTCCAGTCCGATATCGGCTAAGGTCGTAGGCAGTCCGATGGATTCACAGAAACTGAACACCCGATCAATCACTGGACTCGGGCGATCGGTTAATATCAACATCGCCAAAACCCCAAAGGCAACTTTTTCACCGTGCCAGAATTTTTGGGTTTCTTCCAAAACCGTAAACCCATTATGAATGGCATGGGCGGCGGCCAGTCCACCACTTTCAAAACCCAACCCACTCAGCAAGGTATTCGCTTCGATAATTCGTTCTAGGGCGGGAGTAACGACCCGTTGTTCACAGGCAATTTTGCCATAAACCCCATATTCAAGCAAGGTTTCATAGCACAAATGGGCCAAACTAAAGGCGGTCATTGGCCCCATCCGTCCCGTCATATTTTTGGCGCGTTTGATCTGACAGTCTTCGGCTTCAAACCAAGTGGCCAGGGCATCTCCCATCCCGGCCACCAAGAACCGTACAGGAGCTTGGGCAATAATATCGGTATCGACCAAAACCAAATCGGGGTTGCGCGGTAAGACTAGATAACGCTCCCACACCCCTTCCGGGGTATAAATCACAGATAGGGCACTACAGGGGGCATCGGTGGAAGCAATGGTCGGAACAATTGCCACGGGCAGTTTCAGGTGATAGGCGGTGGCTTTTGCCGTGTCGATGGTTTTTCCACCGCCGATCCCCACAATTAAGTCTACTTCCTGAGTTTTACCTAAACTCACCATGTGTTCAATTTCGCGATCGCAACATTCACCTCCAAAGCGTTCGAGATAAATCTCTATTTTCCCCTCGGTGAACTCCTCAACCATGGGTTGCAATTGAGGAAAAATAACTGGCCCCATCATCACCAGGGCTTTTCGACCTAAACGACTCAATTCTTCACCCAGAAACCGGATGGCATGACTACCTTGAACATATCGGGCTGGGAAAATCGCTGTAGTAATCACGGTTTGCTCCTTGTTCAAAATGAACACTCTTACTCACCGCAGAAGTCAGAAATCTGAAGGAATAACTAATTTTGTTTTAGTTCTAATTCACGTCACTGTACCATTATAAACTATCCCTTTTAAATCAACAGAAATTAACAATAATTTGTTACAATTATTCTGCTAATCAAACTTTTTGAGATCAAGCTAATTATCCTTATTCGTTGTTGGGCTTTAGCCCTATCTTTTTTAGGGGTCTTAGCAGTAACAAACAACATCCCCCAGTTGTTGGGCTTGAATTCCGTCTTTTTTGGGGACACTCATGCCAACAACAAGGGGTTTATTTGATATTTGTAAAAAAGGTGCGGAACTTAATTTTAAAACACCCTAATTACACAAAAAATTCACTCCCACAAACCCCCTGAACAAGAAGGATCGGAGGATCGAAAAACTTTTTTTGCAAAAGGGGTTGACATTCCCAGAGAAAGGGAGTAGATTAGTAAATTGTGAGAGGGAAACGGGCGAACCACAAAAACGCCGAAACCTCAAAAACCGGAAAAGTTTTATAAAGCTTTCCTGGTGCCTATGGCTCAGTGGAACCACTCCGATCCATCTCGAACTCGGAAGTGAAACGCTGATAC
>DATNRE010000731.1:0-8834 GCA_036703685.1 Candidatus Obscuribacterales bacterium | reverse complement strand
TGAAACCTTAGAAGAAGATGGAATCATTACTAGACTTCATGAGAAATGCAACAAACTTAGTTCGGCTCTTGATGACATTTATAAATTAGCTGATGTTCTCCGAATAGACCTTGATGAAGCTGAACAAGAATTAGCGAATCTGGACGATAACCCTGATGCTGAAGTAGCTTATGTTGATTCGGTTCTCAAAATAATTAAAGCTGATAAAAAAGGGGTTTTAATTCTTCATCCTTATGTTTTATTAAAGGTTAAATTTAGACTTCGAGAGATGTGGAAAAACCTTGCTAAATCAGCCGGAGTCCGGTTTTATTCAGTTATGTGTACACCGGATACGAGCCTTGAAAAATATCAAAAGCCCTATGGTAATGATTTTATTTTCAAACCCAAAGTTTTCTGTTCACCAAGTTTCAATGAAGGTCAATATATCGTTTTCTGTAACCCGATGCGCCATTGGGGAGATGTTCAACTGTGGGAGAATTTCCATGAGGGAAGATTCCGAAATACTAGGGGAGTTTTAGCAGCAACTCGTGAACTTTTATTAAGTTTAGGTCGTGATACTGATGGAGATTTTATACAACTAATAAATAGTAGTCGATATCCTAACTTAACAATGGCTTTATATGATATGGATGCCTCACCAAAGGTTAAGAAGTTTCCCAAGGTTGCACTAACCGGAAGTCTTCAACAAATTGCTATTAATTCAATGAATGACATCACTGGTGTTGTCGCTAGTTTGTTAGGACGAGCTAGAGCTATCGGCGCTGAATTAATTGTTTTAGATATCCCAGGTGAAGGGGAAATGAGAATAATTGATTTTCTTTCCCAGGAACTTCAAATAGCCGTTGATAGTTTAAAATCAGCTTATCCTAATAATCAAGATGGTCTAAAAGTTGTTAAGGAATTTCTTGATAAATCTGGTGCTGATATTCAATGGTTGGCAGACTTAAAATCTGATGATTGTTATTTTACTCGCCCTTGTTTGGTGAATAACAATTTAACTGATACTGTTACTCGAATAGTTAGTTTAGTTAATAGTTATTGGCGATATCCTAATCTCAAGGAAGATACGAGTCCAAAAGATTATAGATTCACATTATTTGCTAATGTAATTAGTGATGAACTTCAAGATGCGATCGCACTTCGTGAACGTGATGCCTACCGTACTGAAATGGGTGCAGCATTGGCTTATACAACACAAACTGAAGATGATAGATTAGTTAAAGAAGTTACGGCCAAATTTAAAGCTTCGACTGAAGTTATTTTGAGGGAAACTCTCAGTCCTTTGAGAAAACCCTATCCTCCTAAGACTTGGGCAGCCGCCTACTGGAGAACCAATCATTTAGCACAAAGTGGAACTGCGGGGTTAGTTTTTCTATTATTCTGTGATGAAATTATTGAGGAACTAAAGAATTTAGAAAATAAAAAGGTTTGGATGCTGACGGTTTATGCAGTTCAATTCACCCCATTTGCTCGTCCCCAACATTCAGCTTGGAACGGGGAGGAACTAACAGTTAGGAGTAGTTTTCTTAATGTTAATGGCAAGGATAAAGTTAGTCTTGAAGGGAAGTTTGATGGACAACCAGGGTTTTTCAATATGGGACTTGTCAACGAGAAAGATATTGCCCAGGTTCCCAACGGTTGGACTGGTCGGGTTAAAGTTTATGCCAAATCCTATGAGAATGATAAGTTTCCGAGAAAGATGTCTCCTAATGATGTTTGTACAAGTCTTTATTGCTTTTCAGTTGATATGGAGCAATCCGATATTGATGATTTTATGAATGATCATTGGTCAAGTAGCCAGAGGTTCAATCCCGTTTGACAACTTATGTGGACACAATGGGATTAACGTCCTTCACAGCCAATGCCATCTTTATCGGTGTCGAAGTTGTGGGGGTCAGGTTGGAGAACTACGAATTGACGATAAGAGATATCTTTGCAATCTAAGTCCGGTGGTGGGGAAGGAATGCAAATTTTATTACCAGCTAAGTCTTTGGGATAGGCAGGGTCACAGGTTTGATTAGATTGAGCAACAGTTACGGTAGTGGCTATAATTAATAAAAAAGTCAGTGAACCAATTAATATCGGCATTTATCACAACGAGATTGCGCTCTGGAATTTTCAGTAACTCCGACCACAATTGCTGTAATAACAATAAATCCAAACCCATAAATTTTATTCTTCAGTAAATTCATTAAATTTAATCCTTAAAGTTTTCAGAGTTTATTCAGTTATTGCTGTATCTTCCACGAATTACGCAAATATTCCCGCTCTCGCTTTGAAGCTATTTTGACAGGGGAGAAACTACTTTTGCCTTCTTACCCAACTTTACATCGTGATAAATTTTGCGCGTATCTTGTCTTTACCCCTAATAGGAATGGAGTTTTTTAAAGAAATTGTCAATCAATTAATGCTGATCAGACGTAACAAGTTGCCTTTTTTCCAGAGGGGGTTAAGGGCTATGTCCTTGATTTTATCAACCTTTTAACGGGGTTGTCACCCCGTCAGGGAAAAAACTTTACCCCACAAAAGAATGCTGTAATTTTAGCCATTCATTCATATTTGGGCTAATTTGTCAATGCGTAAGTCCTAAATGCGTAAGTCCTAACCCCTAAAATTGCTGTTTCAGTTCCAGAGATAGATGAGGATTATCTCAACTGTAATCCCTTTTAACTCTGAATTTAGAGGTGTGCGTGACAAGCACCAAATCATTGAGGAGCCGTGTGAAATTAACGTTTCATGCACGGTTTTGTAGCCGAGTCAGGGGGGTGACTTCCTGGCTTAGGCATCCAAGTAAGCGCCACCCGAAACCCGATGTTGAAGTCGAAGGCGTTGCGGGACACAATATAATAACGATATGCAGCGCGACAGCGACCAAGGGGGTTAGTAAACGAACCCCCTCGCAGCAGCCGGGTTCGATTATCAATCTGCCTATTGACTAATAAATCAATATAGTTTTGATAATTATTATTGTTCTCATCCCACACGCTGCCATCAGTTGGTGCCCCCTCATAGCTGCTGTGCCAGGGGTCAGCACACCACTCCCAGATATTTCCGTGCATATCATATAACCCAAAGTTATTAGCAAAGGGAAAATTGCCGACAGGAGTTGTTTCGTCTCGCTCTTGACCTTTGGGCTCTTCAGCATAAGTATAACGGCAGTCATAATTGGCAAGCTCGCTGGTAATGG
Source organism: Candidatus Obscuribacterales bacterium (assembly GCA_036703685.1). Taxonomy (GTDB): domain Bacteria; phylum Cyanobacteriota; class Cyanobacteriia; order Cyanobacteriales; family Microcoleaceae; genus Planktothrix. Next base: position 5,647 of record DATNRE010000731.1, on the reverse strand, counting down.
TTTCTCCAAAGTGAAAGGGAGTTTCTGTGCCAGCGCGACAAGCATATTCCCACTCTGCTTCACTAGGCAGGCGATAATGGAGCCCGGTTTTTTGCGATAACCTGGCACAGAATTCAATGGCATCGTACCAAGAAACATTTTCTACAGGTCGGTTTTCACCTTGGAAGCGAGAGGGGTTTGGATTGAGGTCATAGTGAAATTTAGGAAGGTTCTCGACTGCCTGCCATTGCCTTTGGGTGATGGGGTCTTTCCCCAGGAGAAAGGGTGGAATCATGACTTGATGTTGAGGTCTTTCATCGTCGCGAGGTTCTTCTGTTTTAGGCGCACCCATTGTGAAGCTGCCGCCAGGGATGTACACCATATCTAGGGTGACGCCGTTGCCTAAGTCTTCGGTGAAGTATCGCGCTTGTTTGGTTTCCTGTCTGATAATTTCGCCTTGGAGATTAACGGTGACAGTTTCAAAGGTGAAAAATTTGGGAATTTGCAGGCGCACTCCGGCAATCTCTACTTCCTGTTTTTCCTCTCCTAATTTAGTAAAATCTTTCGCTGCACCTTCTTTGTCGCCACGACCATATTTTCCCATTGCTTTAGAAAAACTTAGCAGGGGCTCAAATTCTGCTAGGGGTTCGACAAAGGTTTCTATCACGGAGGCAAGGCGCACTAATTCTAATTGATTCTGCCAGTCTTCTTCTTGTAGGGTTGAGGCAATTTTTTTTGCTGCTTCAGTCGGTTCGATGTAAGCCAACGCAATCCATTCATAGAGTTGCGCCACATCTGGCAGGTGCGATTTTTTACGCCACAGTTGTTTCTCGACGTAATGTAGTAGAAACTTGGACAGTTTATCAAGCCTAATTTTGCCAAATTTGGGGTCTAGTTTTAATTCATTCAGCAACACGGTGCGAACTGCTAGATCCATTTCGTAGAGTTCTGCCTCGACTTCATCGCATAGGGGTGACAGCAGAAGATCGACAACGGCTTCCCAAGGAATGTTTAGGGATTCGTTGTTAATGTCACGCCGAAAATTCCCCCAGAGTTGATAAGCGAGGTTGGGACTAATGGCTAGGGGAAAGGCAGCATGATAAGCAAAGTAAAGATGCGCCGTGCCAAATTTTTGACCGAATGCTTCGATGCGTTCTCTAGCAAACGTAATTTTTGGCTCTTCGACGGAAAGTGTGCCGAATGTCAAGATGTTTTCCTCCCTCGTTCAGAACTTAGGGAGTTAGATCCCCCAACCCCATTAAAAAGGAATCTTTCAGAGTTCTCCCCTTTTTTTAAAGGGGTTAGGGAGGATCGAAGTTTCCGGCTGGGTAAGTTCTTTTGCTGCAAGTGCTCGATCGCTTTTTCCCAACCGACGCGATCACATTCAAACATGGTAACGAGGTGAGTCAGTTTGGCAATATACTCTGCTGTGGTTTTTTGCCAGCGTCTTTTGGGAAGGGGATTTACCCAAACAATATTGCGGCAGCGGGATTTTAATTCCCAGAGGAACTCTTCCGTTGCATCGAGACGTTCTAAACTAAATTTTCCCCGCGCCGCGCCAGCATCACTAAAAATCAGTACAGCCGTTCTTTCTGGATGCAAGCGCGAAAGTACCCATCCCATCTGTTTACCTTCCCAGCATTCCGGATCGCGATAAAACTCGCGGTCAGGGTGGTTTTCAAAATAATAGCAGTCAATTTTGCCGAGATGGCCTCCCTGCACTGCTGTTTTGACTAACTGACGCGCCAACCCGTGAAAGGGAACCATCGACCCTTGGCGATCGATGAGCAGCAGCAATTCTAGACTTGGTTGTTGGGGAGGGATCATCACAAGTTCAAAAAATATCCCTTCTTTTTCTATGTCTCTCAACGTTGCTTCTATGTCAATTTCTATGGGGTTACTGGCAAATTGCGGGGAGTGTAAAGTCAGCCAATTTTGCTGCATTTGCTGACGAGAAACTGGCAAATAAGTTTTTCCTACCTTGATGCGTGTATAGCGATCGTCTGGTTTGGTAATTCTGGCGATCGCTTTGATAACTATTTTTTCAGTTGGTTCGGGTTGGGAAGGTTTTTGTATCGTTTGAGTAGGCGAAGCTGTACTTTTTGGCTCCAGAACAGGTGAAGTGAGTTTCTCTCCAGTTTCTACCACTTTTTTTCTTTTCAACTTCTTAATGCTTGACTGTGGCTTCACTTCTTCCAAGCAAGTCTCAAATATGCGGTCTTGTTCAAGGGATTTTACCCACAAACGGCGGCACAATTGGATAACCGATGCCACAGTGTCAAGGTTAAAGTCAACAGGTGCGGGGTTTGCCAATATATTTAAAGCATCTTCGTAGTCATCGAAAATTAACGGTAAACCTGCTTGGCGTAGTTTTGTAAATAAATTGAGGATGAAAAAGTTATCAACAATAGTGCTTTCCATCTCTAGCCTTCCTCCCATTCTAAGTAGCGCTCGCGATCAGCTTGACTTTTCAGGAGGACTTCTGCAAAGGGGAGTTTTCCATCTGTTAACTGTTCTTCAAATTTTTTCGGTTCGTCCGCGATCGCGCCTACCCAGTCGATCCATTCACTCGTGCTAATCTTCTTCGTTGTTTCTCTTTCATCTTCATCTTCCTCCATGTGATGGCGCAGTTCCAAAAAAATATTTAAAGCTCTCTCTAATAATTTCGGACTAAGCTTCATTTCTTCCTGCTTATAGCGTTCCTCGATAATTTCCTGAAGGCGAGTTCCACTGGGGAACTTGACATAATAGTAAAGGCAGCGACGCAAGAAGGCATCTGATAATTTTTTCTCCGAGTTGCTGGTGAGAAAAATAATTGGATGGTTCTCTTGGCCCGCAATAATCTTATAAGGCAGGCGTGTCGGTTCGACATCTTCATTTTCTCTGTCTTTGAGTTCTTTTATAGTAAACTCTTTTTTATCCAACTCCAAAAGCAGATCGTTCGGAAAATCTATATCTGCTTTATCAATTTCATCAATTAAAACTACCATCTTTTCGGGACTGCGGAAAGCCTCGCCTAGCACTCCCAAGCGGATGTAAGTCTCAGCATCTCTAATTTTATCGATTTCCTTCGGGTTATCAGCAAATAGCTTAGTCCCAGCTAATTGTGCGTCTCGCAATCGACTAATAGTATCAAAAAAATAAAGCAATTCTTGCGCTTTACTCGTCGATTTGACGTAATAATATTTATAAGGTAAACCCAGGTCATAAGCAACTGCACGCGCTAATTCAGTTTTCCCGCCTCCTGGTTCCCCTTCTAACAGCAAAGGACGCTTGAGATGAATCGCTAAATTAACAGCATTTATCAGTTCTTCATCAGGAATATAGGGATAAAGCAATCCTCCCGTCTGCGAATCGAGAGTACCAGCATTAGGTCTATTTTTTCCCGTGTATTTCATAGAGTTGGTGTTTGCCATGTGTCCCACTCCTCATCCCATTCACAATTACAACTTTGATAAATTGCTTTTAGTAAAGCGTTGGGTCTTAAACCACTCGATTCTTCAACCAATATATCTTGTTGAATTTCAGTGGCTTTATTCCAAATTTCCTCTACTTTAGCAGGAATTTCTGACTCGCCCCCTGAAATATCGAATAAGTCGCCGAGATCCTGTGACTGTGCAATCCAGTTTTTTAAATGCTCTTGTCCAAAACCTTGAGTTGGTTTTAATTTCAATGTGCTTTGATCTGGGTTATTAAAAAAACAACAAATAATTAAATAATTTTGAAATGGTTGAATAGAGTTGGGAAGATATTGTTTAAAGCAAGTTAGAATTTGCCTATTTATATCTATTCCCTGATCCTCAAAAATAAAAATCAGATGAATTACTTCTAATAAGCAATTAATTGCATCTGCTATCTCTTTAATACTAGAGCTTTTTTTGATTCTTGGCGAAAACGTACACATTTTTTGAGATTTTAACTCTTGTTTTATAATTTCATGTATTTCCTTTGGAAAACTCTTGAAGACAGCCTGAGAAAATTTAAAATGAATGACTAAATGATTTTCATGTGTTGATTCTTTTAAAATACATTTGAGTAACCATTTGACTTCGCAAGGTCTTGTATTGGTAAATTCGGACAAGTCTAAAAAAATTCCAAGCCGTTGACAAGTCCCATTAATCAATTTACGAAAACTCTGCTTTTGGTCATAGTGATTGAAGTCACCAAAACTCTTTCTTAATTTATATTTTCGGTCGTTCCCCTCTAGCTCTACTTTATTGAGTCTACTCCTATCACTATAAGGACGCTCAAAGAATACTTCATAAAGCATTTTATAAGGTGGGAACTTAATTGTTTCCTCCCCCACTAAAAACTTTTCGCAAGTAGTAACAGAGAAGCCTCTCCAGAATAAATCTTTTAATTCTATCGAATCTTCAATTTCTTCCTTACTCAGGGTTTCAACTCCCCTTCTCGTTTTATCGTCCCTAATTTTATTAAAACCATTATATTGTAATTCACTGTTATCTATTAAGTGGCCTATTGTCTCTATACTCAGCGTTCCTCTTTCTCTTTTTATATAAGGCTCCAAAAAATTTTTGGTGATTTCTTGAGATAACTTTTTGGCTGCATCCTCCCTTGTCCATTTTTTTCTTCGTAGAACATCAGGTATCTCCCGTATTTCAGATTCTGAAAGTTTCTTCGATGCCATATCATATCATTTGTTTTTTGTCAAATTTAGCTTTAAAGCTGACAGTGCTAACCAACCAACCTTGAATACTAAATAGAGAAAGGATTTTTCTCGGCCGGAAAAGCCCAGTTTTCTATTAGCATAATCGGATTGTACTATGCAAACGGTAACACCATACCTTGAACTTGAAGTTCCTACGGGTGAAACTTCTGCCCTTGATTCCGAGGAAGTTGTCAACGCGGCTGCGCTACTAAAGATTTCTGAAACAAAAGATTCAGATCACGTTCGTCTGCTGGCTGCGGCATTGCTGCTTGATCGCTTGAGCAATCTTGAGCTTAAAGCAAAAAATTTGGAAGAATTGAAGGAAGTAATCGCAGAGTTTTTTGGCTGGTGTGTAACCTACAATGAGCTTTTAGAACCAAGCGGTTGGGAGCAACGAGAGAATTTTGCTTACAAGCCGCTATTGCGAGTTTCTTCACTTCAACTTGGTGCTTTTCAATGGGAACCCGAAAAAAAAGAAGGTTGGCATTTGCACCATGACTGTCGAGGGGGTTGTGCTTTTGCCTTTATCAAGGTTGTGAGCGGCGTTTGCACTCATGAAGTAGGGGATGTAATTGGCGCTGACCCGAACACTGGCAAAATCCTGATTACACCCTCTCGCCAGGAGGTACTGAGAACTGGGGATATCGCGATTGTTACCCCGAGACAAGCCCACTTGTTGGCCAATAAAAGCACTGAAACTTTATTTACCGCCCATATGTACATCACTCCGGTGAAAAAGCCAATTGACGCTAAGTGCTTGCACATTGTACGTGAAAAAAGTGCCTAGCCAGAACTAAAGCAATACCGTGCTGCCGAGCCAAAACCTAAGCAGGAAAAAGGATGGGATCGGATTAATAATTCTCATCCTTTACCTGAATTCATTAACAAAAGCAAATCCAGTCAATCGATATTTATTAAATCAGGAGTGATTACTATGTCTTCTATGTCTTGCCCTCGCAATGCGTTGGGACAACCAGCCTGTCTAATTACCTATCATCC
>DATNRE010000730.1:0-1533 GCA_036703685.1 Candidatus Obscuribacterales bacterium | reverse complement strand
GAATCCACAGGGGAAAAAGTTGATATTTCCACCACCGATAGTTTGTGGATTATTGCCTATGGCATGAATGGAGCAATGGGTGTTATTGGCATCTTTGGAACATCTTTGCTCCCGGCTCTCACTTTTTCATTGTTACGATATCCTACTAAAACTTGGTTTCGTCCCCAGGTCGCTGGAGCCGCTTCCCTCAGTGTAGTTACGGTTTTATATGTGTTAGATAATCTCTTAAATGATCAGTATAATCCCGTTTTTACCCTGGCTAGTGGAGGTTTAGCTGGTTTAGTGATGAACCCCAATCCCCAAGAATTCAATTCCTCTGTCAGTGTTTCTCCTAAAATGATTGATCGTAATCTGACACTCAATCCCCCACTCCCTTCTCCAGCACTTCTAATTCCTACTAAAACACTTCATCCTATTCCTAAGTCGAATCGCAAAAAGCCTAGACCGATTCCCATTTCTAAAAAACCCAATTCTGGTATTGCTAAACTAAATCGCAAAAAGCCTAGACCGATTCCCATTTCTGAAAAATACAGTTATGGTATTCCTAAACTGAATCGTAAAAAACGCCGATCTCCATCAATTAAGTAACTGATGAAGACTGAATTTTTAAACCGTTAAACATTATTTTTTGAGGTGATTGATTATGTTTATAGTGAGTGGGTTTAGATTGTCTTCCAAAAAAAATCTTGTCTTATTCTTAATATTTTTAATAGGGATAGGAATTACCGTATCTAAAATTATTCCGGGTTCTCAGAATAGTTTAAATTTAAAAGGATCTGAAATTAGCACAAGTTTATCCCATACTCAATCCTCGTTAGGAATTAATTTGAGTGGTTTAGGGAGTGCATCGACTCAATTTCCGTTTATTGACTATTTTAAAAATTCTCACGAGTGGTTCACCACCTGTCGTAACAAAAAAACATCAGACTGTCGAGGGGTATGGAATACAAAAGAATCTGAGCAGTTAGATTTAGATGAACAGGGTTGGGTTAAATCCTTACCAAAGCCCGAAGATCCTCCCCGTTACACAGAAGTTGCAACAACTTTATTTAAAGATATCCCTCAAGATACTCCCATTTCTGGAGAATATCTTGTTTTGTATGACGGAGAAGGAACCCTAAAATATGGTTTAGCTGCTAAAAAAAATCCCGAGCTTTCCCAACCTGGACGAGATGTGATTACGATTGATTTATCTCAGAGTAATGGAGCGTTAATTGTAATTAGCGAAACCGATCCCAATCAAACCGGAAATTATATTCGCAATATTCGAGTCATTAAATCAGAACACCAAGCTCGATATCAAAACGGTGAACAGTTTAATCCTATTTTTTTGGAGAAAATCAAAAAGTTCAGAACCCTGCGATTTATGGACTGGATGCGAACCAATCATTCTCCGCAAAAAGAGTGGAAAGATAGACCAACACCTCTAACAGCAACCTATAGACGTTCAGGGGTTCCTTTAGAAGTGATGATTGCCCTTTCTAATCAAGTTCAAGCTGAACCTTGGTTTAATATCCCCCATCAGGCAACGGA
>DATNRE010000729.1:0-1998 GCA_036703685.1 Candidatus Obscuribacterales bacterium | reverse complement strand
AAATTAAGTTCTAATTTATCTTGGGTGTCTAGGGCAATTCCATCCCGTCCGAATCATCCAATTTTTTCTAATATTTTAATTGATGCTGACGAAGAAAATCAACGGTTAAATTTAACCGCATTTGATTTAAGTTTGGGAATTCGGGCGAGTATGCAGGCGACGGTAGCCGAAGGCGGAACCCTAACTGTCCCAGCTAAATTATTTAATGATATTGTCTCCCGTTTACCCGGGGGAGAAATTACCATTGATGATGAAGCGGGGGAAGCAATTGTTAATTTAACTTCGAGTTCAGGAAAGTATCAAGTTCGAGGTATGGCGTCGGAAGAATATCCCGAATTACCTTCTATTGAAACGGGAGATTCTATTCATTTGGCGGCGGAATCTTTGATTTCTGGATTGAAGGGAACTTTATTTGCTACGAGTTCCGATGAAACTAAACAGGTGTTAACGGGAGTTCATTTAAAAGTTCAAAATAATACAATTGAATTTGCCTCAACGGACGGTCATAGATTAGCAGTTGTGCAAACGGAAAATTTAAGTGAAACCGATCCCGATGAGGAATTAGAAGAATTTGAGGTAACAGTTCCCGCTAGGGCTTTAAGGGAAGTTGAACGCATGGTGGCGATGCGAACTGTTGATACCCATGGCGGTTCTAAAGAGGATTCTCCCGTGGTGATTACCCTGCGATTTGATGAGAGTCAAGTGATTTTTGAACTGGGGGAACAACGGTTAAATACCCGTAAATTAGAAGGGGCTTATCCGGCTTATCAACAGTTAATTCCCCATCAATTTTTAAATCAAATTAATTTAGATCGGCGGGGATTTGTCGGTGCCCTAGAACGGATTGCGGTTTTAGCTTCCCAAAAGAATGATATTGTTAAATGCAGTATTGATCATGTTAATCAAATCATTGCTTTATCCGTAGAAGCCGCCGATGTGGGAAATGCTTTGGAATCTCTCCCCGCTCAAATTTCCGGGGATGAACCCAAGGAGTTAGCGTTTAATGTTAAATACTTATTAGAGGGTTTGAAAGTATTTAATACCTCGGAAGTTTCCCTGCAATTAAATGCCGCCACGACTCCAGTTATTGTTAATCCGTTAGGCGGGATTAAAATGACTTATTTAGTCATGCCTGTACAATTAAGGAACTAATTCCTATAAACCGGGTTTCTATGAGAAATCCGGTTTCTGTATTTTGCCTTAATCTTCTAAAATTTGTTTTGTATGATTAACTAAAATCGGTATTTTTTGACTAATATTGATCAATTTACTTTCCATATCCGGGGCATCTTGTAAGAGTTTATCTAAATTTGTACGCTCCTTTAAATCCGTTAAAATATTAAGAATAGGGATTGCTAAATCTTCATCTGCATGATCTAATAATCCTACAAGCTGTTGTAGATATTCTTTGGCCCCTAAATGATATATTGCTCCTAATAGTTCTGCTTTTATTTGGAGAAAATTATCAAAATATTGAATATAGCTTTTGAGTTTTGGCAAAATTTCATGGGTTCCTAAAAGACCAAGAGAATTTGCTGCATAGGCGCGGACTGCTTGATCTTCTTCTATTGTTAACAGTGATTTTTCTAGTATTTCTATCGCATTAGGTTCTCCCAGTTCTCCCAATGCTTCTGCGGCTGATGCACGAACTAAAGCAGAAGGATCATTAATTAATTTATCTTTAATTTGATCAACAGCCTCAATATATTGCAATCCTCCCAGGGCTTCAATTGCATCAGATCTCACAATTTCTTCGGGATCATTCAGTATATTAATTAGAGCATAACCAACTTTTTTAATTTCATCAATTCCCAGATAACCTAATGCGTAAGCCGCACTAGAACGAATTACTGTTTCTGGAGAGTTTAATAAGGACAGAATATCCGGTACAGCTTCATAAACTTCATCATCAACTAACCTTAGTAATGCTTCAGCTTGTCTAGTTGCATTACCGGATCTCAAATCTTCTAAACTATTTATACAGATTGATTGATCAAA
>DATNRE010000728.1:0-8162 GCA_036703685.1 Candidatus Obscuribacterales bacterium | reverse complement strand
ACTCCTGTGGGGCCTAGAAAGATAAAACTAGCGACGGGACGGTTAGGGTCAGATAACCCCGCTCTTGAGCGTTGAATGGCATCAGCAACGGCCGTTACTGCTTCATCTTGACCGATAACCCGGTGGTGTAATTCAGCTTCTAAAGTTAGCAGTTTTTGCATTTCCGACTCGACTAATTTACTAATCGGAATTCCTGTCCATTTTGAGATAATTTCCGCAATATCAGATTCGGTAACTTCCTCCCGCAATAGGGTTTTACCACTGGTTTGAGTGTTTTCTAATTGGGCTTCTATGGCTTTGAGTTTTTTCTTGAGTTCCTCCATTTTTCCATATTTTAATTCCGCCGCTCGGTTTAAATCATAGTTACGTTCGGCTTGCTGAATTTCAATATTAACCCGATCAATTTCTTCTTTGATGGATTGAATATCGGTAATCACATTTTTCTCCGATTGCCATTGGGAACTCAGGCTTTGTTGTTCTTGTTTTAAAGTTCCTAATTCCGTTTCTATCCGTTCTAACCGTTCTAAAGAGGCAGCATCGCTTTCTTTTTTAAGCGATAAACGTTCCATTTCTAATTGCAAAATTCGCCGATCAATTTCATCTAATTCCTCCGGTTTAGATGTAATTTCCATCTTTAATTTAGCCGCCGATTCATCAACTAAATCAATGGCTTTATCAGGTAAAAAGCGATCGCTAATATATCGAGTTGATAACACCGCCGCCGCCACTAAAGCACTATCGGAAATTTTTACCCCATGATGCACTTCATACCGTTCTTTTAATCCGCGTAAAATTGAGATAGTATCTTCAACGGTGGGTTGATCGACATAAACCTGTTGAAAACGCCGTTCTAAGGCTGGATCTTTTTCAATATATTTGCGATATTCGTCTAGGGTAGTTGCCCCAATACAACGCAATTCTCCCCGGGCTAACATATGTTTTAAAAGGTTCCCAGCATCCATTGCTCCTTGGGTTGCACCCGCTCCAACAACGGTATGAATTTCATCAATAAAGAGAATAATTGCCCCGTTAGAATCGGTAACTTCTTTTAATACCGCTTTTAGGCGTTCTTCAAATTCCCCTCGGAATTTTGCCCCGGCAATTAACGCCCCCATATCTAAGGCAATTAACCGTCTTTCTTGCAGAGATTGAGGCACATCTCCGGCAATAATTCGTTGAGCAAGACCTTCGGCGATCGCGGTTTTACCCACCCCAGGCTCCCCAATTAATACGGGATTATTTTTAGTTCTCCGGCTTAAAATTTGTATGGTACGGCGAATTTCATCATCTCGTCCAATCACCGGATCAAGTTTTCCTTCACGGGCCGCTTCGGTTAAATCCCGACCATATTTTTCCAGGGATTCATATTTATTTTCGGGTGTTTGATCAGTCACTTTATTGTTGCCTCTAATTTGATTAATAATAGATTTGAGTTTGGTTTCATCTAAGTGAAATTCTTGAAATAAAGCCTTGCCAAAATGATCATCTTTAGTATAAGCTAAAAATAGATGTTCAATAGAAATAAAATCATCTTTGTATTCTTGGCGATAGGTTTCAGCTTTATCCAGCAGAGTGTCTAAACTCCGACCTAAATAAACATTAGCAATTGTTCCGGTTATTTTAGGCTGGCGATTAATAAAGCTATCGGTTTTTTCTCGAAACTGATTAACGGATATTTCAGCTTTACTCAGGATATTTTTAGCTAATCCCTCCTGTTCGAGCAACGCTTTCATTAAGTGTTCAGTTTCAATTTGTTGCTGTTGGGATTGTTTGACAAGTTCGGGAGTTCGGGCTAAGGCTTCCCAGGTTTTTTCTGTAAACTTATTTGGATCGGTAGGTTGCATATTTATCCTCTACTTTGATGCTAATTAATTGATCAAAAATTAACAATATTAGGAAGGTTCTAAGTTATAGATTTCCTATAACACTTTCTTACTATACCCAACTCTATGAAAGTAGTTTATCTTATTTTCACGACCTTTTTAGTACGGTTCACCGAAAATTAGGTGCTAGGTGTTCGGAACTCTGACCGAGCAAAAACAATACAACAGTTAATCTTAAAATTTGAATATTTAGGGGAAATTAATATAATTAAAGGATTTCGGACGGTAATTTATTTTCAATTGATCGAATTAATATCGGGAAATTGGGACATATTCTCAGCCTATAAAGTTAATTTAGACTTGATTAGGCTTAAAATTTATTAAAATCCCATTATTCCCGATTCTCGGCTATAGATTAAGAATAGTTCCTAATTTTTAATCATAGTAGAACGCTGGGCTCGACAGGCTAGAAAATATTCAACTTCTTCCTGGCTTGTGACCCAGGTTTTTAAGTGCCCATTCCAGGTAAACTCAATGCGATGTCTAAGTCTTAATTGAGAGACCCGTTGATGAGAAACTCCTAAAATTCGCGCCACTTCAGATTGTCTTAACATGGAAATTTTTAACCAAAAATGGGGATATTGATTAACAGTAGGAAATCATTTTATTAACACTACTGTTCATCTGATTTGGCTTGATTCTATCAGGGTTCTCCTTTAAAAAAAACAGTATTTATTCGGAAAAATATTTCGGTAAGATCACACTTTTTCGTTAATTTGCGTAATTCTACTGATCTGATAAAGCAACAAAAAGTTTATATAGTGCTAGGGAACAGGGAACAGGGAACAGGGAACAGTAAGCAGTGAAAGAGTTTCAGAACTCAAAAGTGTCCTAACTGTAATTCGTAGCACTATAACCTATAGCAATCTCAAATAGGTTGTAATATTTTAATTATGAAACAACCAGAAATATTACCCTATTACCTATTACCTATTACCTATACAAGATGAATCACCATGATTAAAATTTGACAACTACTACTCATCATCCTTGAATTCTTCACATAAATCCTGTAGGGTTTGATGTTGAAAACGACGGGAAGAACGGCGATATTTTTTACTCGCTAATTTAGGTTCTAATTGTTGTTTACCTCCTAATTTTGTTTTAGATTTCATATTGGTTTCTACATCCGGTTGTTGTTGAATAGCGGCTTGATACTCGATCGCAGTTTCTAAAAACTCCAAATAAATCGGATAACGTTCCCAGTCGCCCCGAACAATACAATTCGGTTCATCTCGATGGGAACAATCACTAAATTGACATTTTCCGGTACTTAAACGGAGTTTTGCTTCTGGGAAATAATCGATTAATTCTTCTGGATGACATTCTAATTCAGGTTGATTAAATCCCGGTGTATCGGCTAATAATCCCCCAGTTGGTAATTGAAATAATTCCACATGGCGAGTGGTATGTCTTCCCCGTCCTAACTTTCCTGAAACCGTAGCGACTCTTATATTTAGACTCGGAATTAATTGATTAATTAAACTGGATTTTCCCACCCCAGAGGGGCCAGAAATCACCGTGGTTTTATCTTTAAGTTGATAAAGTAAAGTATTTTCTTTAAAGGTATTTTCAGCTTGAAAAATAGATTTTTCAACCACTCTACGCTCAGAATCAACCGTATATTCTAAACCACTATTAACACTAATAAATAAAGGATAATATCCACAATTTAATAAGCGATCGCGCCAAAATAATAACGCCTCGGACGACACTAAATCGCACTTATTTAAACACAAACAGACCTCTAAACCCGTTGATTCAGCTTTAACTAAAAACCGACTTAAAGCCGTGATTTCTAACTCCGGTTCGGCGATCGCAAAAACTAATAAAATTTGATTCGCATTGGCAATGGGAGGACGACTCAGTTCGGTAATTCGGGGAAACACCCGAGCGATCGCCCCCCGTTTTCCCGACCAGTCCGGTTCCTCCACAACCACCCGATCCCCGACCATTACCTGCTGACCCATCTTTTTTAAAAGAGAACGCCGGGTACATAGCAATAGGGGTTCAGGTGCTAAAACCCGGTCGGATTCCAGTTGAACCTGATAGAAATTCGCTTGAACCGCGACGACGGTTCCCACCAGTTCCGTTGTATTTAAGGAGTCATCACTGATCATTGGACGGGTTTAGGAGTGAGCAACGAACCTGAACCGCAAAAAACTCTCCACAATCTTTGATTTGTTCGATATGATATCCCGCCATGGTCAAACTGTCGGGGACTTGTTCAATGGGTTCTCCCCCATCCAACCAAACTTCCAACAGCGAACCCGATGTCATCTGTTCCAAGCGCAATTTAGTCCGAACAAAATTCAAAGGACAAGGAGTCCCCCGCAAATCTAATTGAACATCCGGCTTTAAAGTATCGGCTTCTCTCATAAAAACAAGGTATTAAAACAATCAAAATCTGATATAAAATCGTTAAATTAGTGCTACAGATGGCAAGGGAACAGGGAACAGGGAACAGGGAATAGGGAACAGGGAATAGGTAATAGGGAATAGGGAATAGGGAATAGAAAGAGTTTACCTCCCCTGCCTCCCCTGCCCCCCCTGCTCCCCCTGCCTCCCCTGCTCCCCCTGCCCCTACTCCCTTACTTCTGGTGGAATAAGTTACCCAAAAACCCCTCAATGCCACCTTTTCCGGCGCGATCGCCTCGAATTTTAGCCAACTGTTCCAGCAGTTCCCGTTCTTCCGGTGCCACCTTGGTCGGAATTTCCACCTGAACTGTAATTAAATGATCCCCGCGACTCACCGGATTTCCCAGACGGGGAACCCCCTTATTTTCCAGGGTTAATACCGTTCCGGGTTGAGTTCCCGCCGGAATCGTTAACTTAGTGGGGCCATCAACGGTTTCCACCTCAAAATCAAAACCCAGGATCGCCTGAAGATAGCTAATTTTGACTTCCGATAGAATATTAATCCCATCCCGTTTAAATTTCGGATCGGGTGCCACCGAGAGGAATACATATAAATCTCCTGGGGGCCCACTGCGTTTTCCCGCATCCCCCTCGTTAGCGACCCGTAGACGAGTGCCATTATCCACCCCGGCCGGAACATTAATTTTTAGTTTCTTCGTAACTTCATTTAAGCCCCGACCGCCACAGGTGGAACATTTATCCTCAATCATTTGTCCCGTACCATTACAGTTGGGACAAACAGAAACCTGAGTAAAACTCCCGAAGGGAGTCCGAGTCGCCCGACGGACTTGGCCACTACCACCACAGGTAGAACAGGTTTGGGGGCGAGTCCCCGGTTTGGCGCCCGTTCCGGTACAGGTTTCACAGGTTTCTAAATGCTTAATGCGGATTTCTTTTTCGCCGCCAAAAATCGCTTCTTTGAACTCTAAACGTAGGTCTAAGCGCAGATCATCCCCCCGTACAGGGCCAGTGCGTTTGCGCGCTTGGGCATTACCGCCGGCTCCGCCGCCGAACCCACTGAAGAAGCTCTCAAAAATATCGGTAAACGGATCGGTAAAGTTAGGGTCAAAGCCACCCGCACCACTCGATACCCCGGCTTCTCCAAAGCGGTCATATCGCGCCCGTAACTCCGGTTCTTTTAGCACTTCATAGGCGCGACTAATTTCTTTAAACCGTTCTTCCGCGCCCGCTTCTTTATTCACATCGGGGTGATACTTGCGAGCTAGGCGACGATAGGCACGCTTAAGTTCTTCTGTATCTGCCTCGCGGGAGACACCCAATATTTCATAATAATCGCCTGCCATAGAGTATTTTGCCTAAAATTATTCAGTGAATTGAGAGGTAAAAGGATTGCCCGGATCGGGTGCTGGCTCGGGAACAGAAACCGGATCTATTCCAAAGGGAGTGTCAATGATACTGTTGTTCACAAGGGATAACCCGCTACTGGTATCATCGGTATCTTCCATGCCTTCTAAATCTTCTGCATTTTCCGTGTTTTCTACATCTTCTTGAGTGGCATCCAATGTTGAATCCTCAGAAGCGAAAGACGAAGACGGGGACGGGGACGGGGAAGAATTCTGGCCAGCTTGTTCATATATGGCCGAACCCAAAGCATACAACATTTCTTGGAACGATTCTACCTGTTGTTTCATCTCCTCGTAGGAGATCTCGGTATTAGCTACGGCTTTTTTTAAGGCGGCAGCTTCTTGACGGACTCGTTCTTTGAGTTGATCGCTAATCCGGTTAGCACTCCCTTTCAGGGTTTCTTTACAATTATAGAATAGGGTTTCGGACTGATTTTTCAAATCGGCAACTAAACGCCGTTTTTCATCTTCATCGGCATAAACTTCTGCTTCTTGACGCATCCGTTCAATTTCCGCTTCCGTCAGTCCTCCGGTATTACTAATTTCAATACTTTGTGCCTGCCCTGTCCCCTTATCCTGAGCCGAAACCTTGAGAATGCCATTGGCATCAAGATCAAAGGCTACTTCAATTTGAGGAATACCCCGTTTAGCCGCCGGAATACCACTGAGGAGGAACTTGCCTAAGCTTTTATTATCCTTTGCCATGGCCCGTTCTCCTTGGAGGACGTGAATTTCCACGGAGGACTGACCATCAACGGCTGTAGAAAACATTTGAGAGCGGCTGGTGGGAATAGTAGTATTGCGTTCAATAATTTTAGTTGAGACTCCCCCGAGGGTTTCTAAACCTAAAGATAAAGGAGTAATATCTAATAACAATAAATCCTTGACTTCCCCGGCTAAGACCCCTGCTTGGATGGCTGCACCTAAAGCCACGGCTTCATCGGGGTTAACCGAACGATCGGGGGCGCGACCGCCAAAATAATCACTAATGGCTTGTTGCACCGCCGGAATGCGGGTAGATCCCCCGACTAAAATAATCCGATTAATTTGATCGGGTTGTAAACTGGCATCTTTGAGGGCTTGGGCCACGGGTTCGATGGTGCTGTCTACGAGATGTTTCACTAACCCTTCAAATTCCCCTCGACCGAGTTCTAGTTCCAAATGTTTAGGCCCAGAATCATCAGAGACAATAAAGGGTAAATTAATGGAAGTGGTGTTACGATTGGATAACTCAATTTTGGCCTTTTCGGCGGCTTCGCGTAACCGTTGCACCGCCATTTTTTCCGATGATAGGTTAATTCCTTCCTGGGTTTTGAATTTTTGGATCATCCATTGGACGAGACAGTTATCAAAATCATCCCCACCCAAGTGATTATTTCCGGCCGTTGATTTGACTTCAAAAATCCCGTCTCCGAGTTGCAGAATGGAAACATCAAAGGTACCGCCTCCGAGGTCAAATACCAAAATTTTCTGTTCTTGGTCTTGTTTATCTAACCCATAGGAGAGAGCCGCCGCCGTAGGTTCATTGATAATCCGCAGCACGTCTAACCCGGCAATGGTTCCGCCGTCCTTGGTGGCCTGTCTTTGAGCATCGGTAAAATAGGCGGGAACCGTAATCACAGCCTGGGTTACAGCTTCTCCTAAATAGGCTTCTGCATCTTCCTTGAGCTTTTGTAAGACCATCGCCGAGATTTCCTGCGGGGTATAAACTTGGTCGCGAATTTTCACATTCACCGTATCGTCCTTACCCTTCACACAGTTATAGGGAACCCGGGAGCGTTCTTCCGAGGTATCTTCCCAGCGACGCCCAATAAACCGCTTAATGCTGTAAACGGTGTTTTCCGAATTGGTAACGACTTGTCGCTTGCCCAATTGACCGATGAGGCGATCGCCATACTTGCCAAATCCCACAATACTAGGAGTGGTTCGTCCTCCTTCAGAATTGGCAATTACAATCGGTTGCCCCCCCTCTAAGACCGCCACACAACTGTTTGTTGTTCCTAAGTCAATGCCAATGACTTTTCCCATAACTCCTCTTATCAGTTATCAGTTATCAGTGATCAGTTATCAGTTAATAGTTATCAGTCAATAGTTAATAGTTATCAATGATCAGTTATTGGTCATCAGTTATCAGTTATTATCGGTAAACAGTGATCAGTCAACAACTATAGCAATCCGCCAATAACCAGGTATTAACTATTAACTATCGACTGATAACTATATAACTATTAACTATTAACTGATAACTGATTACTGATCACTGATCACTGATTATTCATCGGCTGTTGATTCTTGTGTAGAATCGGTTTCAGGAGCGGTTGCTACCTTCACCATGGCATGACGTAACACCTTTTCGCCCAATTGGTAACCGTGCATCAAATCCTCAATTACCGTTCCTTCCGGGTAAGCATCCGTAGGTTCTCGCATCACCGCTTCATGTAAATTCGGGTCAAAAGGCTGTCCTTCTGGACGCATCACCGCTACCCCAAGTTGTTTG
>DATNRE010000727.1:0-6400 GCA_036703685.1 Candidatus Obscuribacterales bacterium | reverse complement strand
TGGGTTTTAGCCACTTGTTCTTGGGCGGGTAAAATCCCAATCACTTTAGCTTCTTCACAAAATATGGGGGAGGCTCCCATTAGGGCTAAATCAACCCCAAGCTGCATATCTTCCACGATATTAGAACTGGCTAGGGAAACTTTACTAATCATTGACCAAGGAAAGGCCATGCCCGTTCCGGTGAGCACACAGGGACAGCCTAATCGAGCGATTCCTTGAGGACGAACCGAGTTTTTTACTAAAAAGGCAAAGGCAGAAATGGAATCTTTCGGGGTTGGATTGGGGGGGGTTTCCATCAAATAAGTCGATTGCACAGGTCGCCGTTTACTCATCGCCTTTTGAGCAATTTTAGAGATGGTGCCCGGTTCAACGTGACAATCGGCATCAATCATCACAACAACATCCGGGGGATTTTCAGCTAAAAACTTTAAACCATAATCTAAGGCGTAGCCCTTACCGCGACGGATTAAATCATGGCGTTCTAAAACCGTTGTTCCTAATTGGCGGGCAATAGCGGCCGTTTCATCGGTGCAGTTATCGGCAATAACTACAATGCTTTTTCTAAAATTAACTTGGGGTAAAATAGTATTTAAGGTGGCTGCGATTCCTGATGCTTCATTGTGGGCTGGAATTAACACAGCAATTCTAGGATCAATCTCCACCAATTTCTGATTTGACACGGGCTTTTTAATTAATGCTGCCAGACATTCGGTAAAAAAGACTGAAACCGGGATAGCCAAGGCTAGGGAAATCAGCGTTAGGACTGCGGTAAGTATGATTACTGTAATCATGGCTAAAAATTATCTTAAAGACGTTAAAAGCCTATCCTATCTTCTCCACCCCGGAAACTTGCAAGCTAAATGTTCCCTTTTTACAATAGCTTTACTAAATTTTTACAATTTTTCTGAATAAGGATAGTTATTCTATTTTCTCAATTTTCAATTGTTGAGAATTGTTAGTTAGAATATGAGAATCCAGGCTTGCAAAATGCCCATATACTAGCTTAACCACAGCAGATCAATACTAGAGCTAAAACCTATGAAAAATAAATAGAAGTAATATGATTGGATTTAAGTCCCTCCCGTTTAAAATTAGCGCCTAGTAATTATATGTTTGTTCGTTGTGTTTGCTCCGCTCTAACTCCCCTAATTTTAGTTTTAGGAGTTCCCCTGATCTCCGCCTTTCCCCTACAAGCCCAAACTCCCCGTTTAATTAATCCTGTACCCCCTAAACAGCAACCCGCCGCGGAAAATCCGGTTCAAGATTTTCCCTATCTTTTAGGAGTGGGCGATCGAATTCGGGTGGATGTTTTTGGGGTAGAACGATATGGGGGTGAACAATCGGTTCTCGCCGATGGAACCATTAGTCTTCAAGGGATTGGGCCCCTACCCGTTGTGGGTTTAACCCTGGTGGAAACTCAAAAATTGATTACTCGACTCTATTCCTCTATCCTGCGACAACCGATCGTCACGGTTAATTTAACCGCACCCCGTCCTGTACAGATTGCGATCGCGGGTGAAGTCTATCGTCCGGGCTCCTATAATTTAGCCGGAGATCAACAATTTGCCCGACTGACCCAGGCGATTAAAATTGCTGGAGGTCTGACTCAAGCGGCGGATTTAAGTTTAGTGCAACTGCGACGGGCAACCCCGCAACAACCGATTGTGACTTTAAATTTAGGGGAGTTATTAGATCAGGGAAACCTAAAGCAAGATCCGATTCTCAGGGACGGGGATAGTATTTTTGTTCCCACAATGACGGGTTTTAACTCCGAACAAATGCGCCAAATCGCATCTTCTAGTTTGGCTGCGCCGCCGAGTCAATCGATTCAGGTGGTGATTGTCGGGGCTGTATTTCGTCCGGGGGCCTATTCCCTGAGTCAAGCAGCAGGTGGAACCAATACTGGCAACACCGCAGTGGCAGTCACAACCAATTTACCCACTATTACCCGGGCATTACAAACGGCGGGAGGGATTACCAATGTGGCCGATATTCGTAATATTCAAGTCCAGAGGATCACCCGAACTGGGGTACAAACCACAACCGTCAATCTTTGGGAATTGTTGCAGTCGGGAGATATCAACCAAGATGTCTTTTTACAAGAAGGAGATACGATCATTGTCCCCACGGCTGAGGATATCGCTGCCACTGACTTAGAGAAAATTGCTTCCGCCAGCTTTTCTCCATCAACAATCACGGTGAATGTGGTTGGGGAAGTTAGAAGTCCGGGTTTAATTCAAATTCCCCCTAATCGTCCTTTAAATCAAGCTTTATTGTCGGCGGGGGGGTTTGAGAAAACCCGAGCTAATAGGAGGTCTGTGGAATTAATTCGTCTGAACCCCAATGGTTCGGTGACTCGAAGAACTATTGATGTCGATTTTGAATTAGGAAATGCCCAGGAGAATAATCCCGTATTACAAAATAATGATGTGATTATTGTCCGTCGGTCTTTCGTGACTAGAATGGGTGACGGTGGTTCTTCATTATTACAGCCGATTCAGAACTTCTTTACTTTTTATCGGTTATTTGACGTTTTCATTCCGAGTGACTAAAGTTCTAAGTAAAAACCCGGAGTCATTTTAATTATCTTTATATAACAAGGGTATTACATCACTATGCAGCAAGAAATAGCAGTTATTGAAGATCAACAACCCCTAGCGGAACCCAAAACCAGCAGTCCCTTTATTCGTCCCTTGCTGCGAACCTTAAAACGCAAGATATTTCTGATTATTGGGGTGGCAGGGATTACCACTATTTCTGGATTACCTTTTATTAAAGCCGAGTTACCCTCGGTTTATAAAGGCAACTTTCAACTGTTAGTTGAACCCATTACCAGTGAACAAAAACTATCAGACCCTTTAACTTTTACTCGTTCTGATGGACAGGTCAGTGATGAATTTTTTACGTTAGATTATCCGACTCAAATTTTAATTTTAACCAGTCCTGAAGTTTTAAATAATATTGCAAAACAAGTTCAGACTCGTTATCCTGAAATAACGTCGGAAACTTTGATAGATAAATTAAAATTAGCCCGGGTATCCAATGGTAAAAGCCCCCTGGATAGAACTAAAATTTTAGAAGTTACCTATAAGGGAGAAGACCAAAAAGAAATCCTATTTGTTTTAGAAAAAGCTAAGGAAAAATACTTAAAATACAGTTTGGATGAGCGCAAATCTCGGATTAGTCAAGGGGTTAAATTCATTGATGAACAACTCCCTTTATTGCAAACAAGAGTTGATGAATATAGAGGGAGATTGGAAAAAATTCAACAGGATCATGAATTATTAGAACCGACCCAAGGCGGTCAGGCTTTATATGAACAAATTCGGACTTTACAAAATCAGAGTCAAGAAACCGAAAGGCAACTGGAAGAACAGAAAGTTTTATATCAACACCTTCAAGAACAATTATCACTGAATCCCGATGAAGCCGTCGCCGCTTCTGCCTTAAGTGAAAGTCCATTTCGTAAACAAATATTAGATAGTTTGATGGCGGTTGAAACTCAAATTGCGATTCAATCAGCTACTTTTAATTCTAATAGTCCAGAACTTCAACAATTAAAAGAACAACAGGCTAATTTATCCCAATTATTAGAAGCAGAAAATAAAAAAGTTCTCGGAGAAAAAGCCGCACAATTAGAAAATAATTCTTCAGTGATGGCTTTTCAAACCTCAATTCGTCAAAGTTTAATTGTACAACTGGTAAATACAAATAGTCTCATGAAATCCTTAGAGGTTAGGCTACAAGAGTTAAATAATACATTGAATATTTTAAATCAACAAGCCCAAATATTTCCCAGTGTCGTTCGTCAATATACTGAAATTCAACAACAACTTGATTTAACGAATAAACGATTGAATTTATTTTTAGACGAGCGAGAAAAATTACGGATTGAAGCGGCTCAAAATAATGTTCCTTGGGAGGTAATTTCTCAACCTAGTATTCTCTTGGATGCCAACGGAAAACCGGTTTCTTCTGAAGCTGAGGGGCCGATGAAAAAGCTAATTATGGTGGGGGGAGTAGGTCTGGCTTTGGGGGTTTTATTATCACTTTTATTAGAACGATTCCGCAATATTTTTTATACCCGTGAGGACTTAGAAGATATTATTCAATTTCCGCTTTTAGGGGAAATTCCTCGCCATAATAATTTTGCCGTTTCTGTCGATCTCAGAAGTCCAAAATTGGCAAAATCAAACCGCCGAATGTTAGAAAAAATGGCTCAGTTTTTGGGTGCTTTTGATCAAGTTTATGCCAATGTTAGATTTTTATATGCTGATTCTTTAATTCGTTCGATTGCCATTTGTTCAGCCGAATCTAAGGATGGAAAATCAACTATTGCTTTGCATTTGGCTCAAACAATTGCCAATATGGGGCAGCGTGTTTTGTTAGTAGATGCTAATTTACGTTATCCCCAACTGCATACGGTTTTAGGAGTATCTAATCAAAAGGGACTTAGTGATTTATTAATGGGAAAAAATACACCAAGTTCTGTGATTCAGCGAACACCTTTGGCAGAAACTCTATTTGTTTTAACAGCCGGAGTTCCCTACGCTAATACCTTTAAATTATTGGGCTCAGAACAAATGCAAAAAGTGATCGAAACCCTTCAAGATAGTTATGATTTAGTGATTTATGATACTCCAGAATTACATGAATATACCGATGGTATATTTTTGGCAGAACATTTGGATGGTTTAATTTTAGTCGCCACTGTCCATAAGACTCATAAAACAGTTTTTCAGCAAACATTAGATCAACTGAATACCTATCGAATGCCTTGTATTGGTTTAATTGTTAATCATATTCAGCTTAATTCTTCGATCACCTATCCTTTTTATCTCACACCCTCTTTAGTTAACTTAGAACCCCAATATGAACAGGAAACAGTCATCAGTCATCAGTAATCAGTAATCAGTTATCAGTTATCAGTCAACAGTTATAAGTTATGAGTTATCAGTTATCAGGGAAATTGATTGATCATCTCCTGAAAACATTTTCTGTACTGATTACTCTTACACTGATCACTGATTAACTCTTACACTGATCACTGATAACTGTTGACTGATCACTGATCACTGATTAACTCTTACACTGATCACTGATAACTGTTGACTGATCACTGATTAAGTCGTGTATTCCGCGTTAATTTTTACATAGTCATAACTTAAATCGCATCCCCAGGCTTTGCCCACGCCGGAGCCGTTGCCGATTTTAACTGAAATTAACACCGTATCTTCTTTGAGATATGCTCCTGTTTTGGCTTGTTTTAAATACTCATTCGCGGCATTCCGATCAAAAGGTAGGGGTTGACCCTGCTGTATTAAGACAAAATCCCCTAATTTGATTTCTAAATCATTCTGGTCAAAATGGACTCCCGCCCGGCCTGCGGCCGCCGCAATCCTTCCCCAGTTGGGATCATTGCCAAAAATGGCGGACTTCACCAAAGAGGAGCCAACAATGGTTTTAGCCACTTTACAGGCTGAGGCTTCATCTTCTGCCCCGGAAACTTGCACTTCAATTAAACAGGTCGCTCCTTCTCCATCTCGGGCGATCGCTTTGGCTAAATATTCACAAACGGCCGTTAACATCCCTTCTAGTTTTTCGGCTTCTGGCCCCATACCCGTAATTGCGGGAGTCCGAGACGCCCCATTGGCCAAGGCGATTAAACAATCATTGGTGCTGGTATCGCCATCAACGGTAATTTGATTAAAACTCCGGTTAGCGGCACGGCTTAACATTTCTTGCCATAGGGTAGGGGAAACCACCGCATCGCAAGTGACAAAGGCTAACATCGTTGCCATATTGGGGTGGATCATCCCTGACCCTTTACAAATTCCTCCGACTCTCACAGGGCGATCGCCAAACATCGTTTCTAGGGCAATGGTTTTCGGGACTAAATCCGTGGTCATGATCGCTTTGGCTACGACGGCGTTACCATTTTCTGACAATTCCTCGACTAACTTGGGAATTCCTGCCTTGAGGATATCCATTTTAATCCGTTGACCAATAACTCCGGTAGAAGCCAGTAAAATCGATTCCGGTGCAATATTTAAGACCCCGGCTAAGGCTTGGGCCGAGTCTACCGCATCTGTCCAACCGGCTGATCCCGTGGCGGCATTGGCTTGTCCTGAATTACATAAAATGGCTTTGGCGCTGGGTTTGGCTTGCAGTTGTTGACGGCAATAATCCACACAGGCGGCTCTAACTTGACTGGTGGTAAATACCCCTGCTGCGATCGCATCTACATCGGAGACAATTAGGGCTAAATCCGGTAATCCTGATGCTTTTAATCCGGCCGTAATTCCCGATGCCCGATACCCTCTCGGGGCAGTCACTCCACCCTCAATCACTGTCCAATCTGCCATGATTTCCCCTTCCGTTTCCAATATTACTGAGAAGG
>DATNRE010000726.1:0-1651 GCA_036703685.1 Candidatus Obscuribacterales bacterium | reverse complement strand
GGCGGCATTTAAAAAGGTTTTAAAATCCTCTAAATTCCCATAAATTCCATTAACATTAATATAGTCGGCAATATCATAACCATCATCTCGCAAAGGGGAAGGAAAAAACGGCAGAATCCAGAGGGCCGTTACTCCTAAATCCTGCAAATAATCTAATTTTTCCGTGAGTCCAATAAAGTCTCCAATGCCATCTCCATTACTATCAGCAAAGGCGCGAACTGGAACTTCATAAATAATGGCATCTTTAAACCACAGGGGATCGTTAGGGAGTTTATTGTGTTGCATTTGCTTAAATTACCTAAGATTTTCGGTGTTTTGTTTGAATAGAGTCAATACACGCCTTCTTACTGTAAAACAAATAATCAGGAAAATCATCATTCTTTAGACATAACTTAATAATCAGTCATCAGTGATCAGTCATCAGTTATCAGTTAAGAAGTTATCAGTTAAGAAGTTATCAGTTAAGGAGTTATTAGTTAAGGAGTTATTAGTTAAGGAGTTATCAGTTAAAGAGTTATTAGTTAAGGAGTTATCAGTTAAGGAGTTATCAGTTAAGGAGTTATCATTCAACAGTCAAGCGGTGAATAGTAGACAGTCTCTTAACCGCTAACTCTTACACTGATAACTGATCACTCTTACACTGATAACTGATCACCGATGACTGATGACTGAAAAAAACTTGTCTCTAAAGACAGAGGACAAATATCTGTAATCTGGTTAAAGTAGTGATTATGGAAGTTAAAACTTGTGAATAAATATCCGTAAACCTCAGATCGTTTTGAGGAGATAAGATCACTTAAAAAAATCATAGTGTTGATCAGTACGAGTAAATTTTTCATTTTACTTTAGCACTAAAAATTAATAATTTGAGTCGATCTTATTGAAGCCAAAAACACAAATTAAGATATTTTCAAGGAAGAATATTATGGTCATTAATCAGTCTAATTCTGTAGAGACTAAAAATCGGCGTGCCGTAGGTGTGTTTCCTAACCGGAGCACGGCGGAAGAAGCTCTTTATACCTTAAGAGACTCTGGTTTTCCGATGAATCAGGTTTCTGTGATGACAAAAGATGCGATTCATGATGACAAGATTGCTGGAGCCGATGTCAGTGATTCTGTTTCCCAGGATCATGTTGCCAACCGAGTCGATAATAAAGCCGAAGAAGGGGCAGCTTTAGGAGTAACCACGGGGGGCGTTTTAGGTGGAGTTACGGGGTTATTAGTCGGTTTAGGCAGTATCGCCATCCCCGGAGTTGGCCCGATTATGTTAGCAGGGGCCGCAGCCACAGCGATCGCAACGACCTTAGCCGGGACAGCCATTGGGGTTGCCACCGGAGGGTTATTAGGGGGATTGATTGGCCTGGGAATTCCCGAAGCAGATGCCAAAATCTATAACGACTGCATCGGTCGCGGTGAATATTTGATTATTGTGGATGGCAACGAGGCGGATATTGCCCGCGCCCATCAAATTCTACAAAGCCATAATATCCGGGAATACAGGGTTTATGATGCCCCCGGTATGGCTTCCCTGAGCGCGGAACACCTCAACCGAGATATTACTTTCGCTGATCCAGACCATTCCCTGAATCCCAACGGCAATAAACAGGCCATGGGTGTGTTCTCCAATCTACAGGATACCGAGCAGGCGATT
>DATNRE010000725.1:0-18494 GCA_036703685.1 Candidatus Obscuribacterales bacterium | reverse complement strand
GGATTAATTTCTAATGCTTGATGGTAGGCGGCGATCGCTTCTGGTTGTTGGTTTTGCTGGGCAAAAGCCCGTCCGAGGTGATAATAGGTTTCCCCATCCTTGGGTTTTAGGGCTAACGCCTTATGAAAGGAAGAAATAGCCTCTGGAATCCTACCTTGTTGAGTGAGAGCAATGCCCAAATTTGTGTAAAATTGATGATAGCTGCCATCGAGATCAATCGCTTTTTGAAAACAGCTTAGGGCTTTATTCCCATCTCCGACTTGTAGTTCTAAACTGCCTAAGCGGTCATGAAACCAGGGAGAATTAGGGTTGAGATCCACAGCTTTTTGATAAGCTGCGATCGCATCTTCTGGATTTCCACTGTTGACGAGAGCCTCCCCTAAGTTATAGTAATACCAAGCGGATTTTGGGTTTTCCTCAATCGCTTTCTGGTAACTTTCAATGGCATTCTCAAACTGGCTTTTTCTTAACAGTTGATTGGCGGTCTCAAAATAGCTAACACTCATACTAAAATTCTCAATATTGTCTATGATTTTACTGAAAGTTTCGGGATATTTTGCCTAGGAATACAAGAAAAACGACTAGAGGTTCAGAGGCTAATCACCCCCTAATTGTTCCCATTGAGTCTTGACCCCAGTATACCTATTTAGGATTTTACACCGAATTTATGTCATTTTCTGATTCCCAATTAAAAAAAATTCGAGATCAACTAGAGCGATCGCAGTCCTGGTTAGAAAACATTCAATCTGAAATAGAATCTTCCCCATCTGAATCAACTCTACCCCTTGCGCCCACAAAACCGACCCAACCCCCACCCTCGTCAATTCTATTTTACCGAGATTATGGAGGTTTTACCGGGGGACATTTAAAAGTTTGGGATTATTTTAATCATGTCACATTTTCACCCCGTTATTCTCCCTCGATTTATTTTACCCCCCAAAGTAGTTGGGATAGAAATAATCCTTGGTTTAATTTAGATAAAAAGTTTATTTTATCTCAACCTTTAGCTAATCCCGATCTGATTTTTATGGAAGGGTTAGATTGGCAGTTACTAGATCAAAACTATAAACATAATTCACCTGTTCCCATTATTAACCTAATTCAGCACGTTAGACATGGATACCCCGACAATCCCCGCTATCCCTTTCTTCAGTATAAAGCTATTCGGATTTGTGTGAGCCCTGAAATTAAACAATATTTAGAAGCTCATGCTCAAGTCAATGGTGAATTATTAGTGATTCCCTGTGGCTTAGATTTAACTCAAATTCCTGAATCGTTAGATTGGGATCAAAAAGATTATGATATTTTAATTGCAGCTTTGAAAGAGCCAGAATTAGGTCAAGAGTTGAAGCAGAAATTAGAAATAACCGGTCAAAAAGTAGAACTCTTAACCCATCAACTTTCCAGGTCAGACTATTTAGAACAGCTAAATCGTGCTAAAATAACCGTGTTTCTTCCTAACCAAAAAGAAGGGGAGGGTTTTTATCTTCCCGCGTTAGAAGGAATGGCCGTAGGAACACTGGTCATTTGTCCAGACTGTATTGGCAATCGTTCCTTCTGTCTTCCGGGGTATAATTGTTTACGTCCTGACTATCGGGTAGAAAGTCTATTGAATGCGATCCAACAAGCCTTACAATATTCTCAAACACAAGTTAAACCCCTATTAACCCAGGCAAAAAAAACTGCTAATGAACATAATCTTCTCAAAGAGCGTCAAGCTTTTTTAGAAATTCTCAATCAGATTCATGAAATTTGGTGAGATAGATTACCAATTTTACCTACAATTATTCCCTTGAGATAGTATTCATAGATCATGCAAAAGTCTAACACAGAACAAACCGTTTTCATTATCACTGGAATGCACCGTTCAGGAACCTCCTTAGCTGCATCAATTCTGCAAAGTGCGGGGGTTCATATTGGCCGAAATTTATTGGGTGCAGATCATGTTAATACCAAAGGTCATTTTGAAAATATTGACTTTTATCAGTTTCATATCAACATTTTGGACTCACAAGGAGTCAGTGGTGCGGGTTGGACGTTACAGGATAATCTGGAAATTAAAGAAGAATTTGTTGACCGAGCAAAACAACTGATAGAACAAAATGCCTTAAGTTCTATTTGGGGATGGAAAGAACCTCGAACTACCTTGTTTTTAGAATTTTGGGCAAAACTGTTACCTGAAGCCAAGTTTTTATTAATTTATCGATCGCCTTGGGAAGTCGCTGACTCTTTGTATAGAAGGGGAGATGAAATGTTTCAATCTCAACCCGAATTAGCGATCAAATATTGGCAGCATTATAATCAAAAAATTCTCGATTTTTATAATCAAGAACAACATCGTTGCTTGTTGACTAACCTCAAAACAATTGTTCAATATCAAACTGCCTATATTGACACTATTAACCATAAGTTTAACGTTAATTTAAGTCATCCTGCTCCCACAGCGTACGATCCTGCTTTGTTGAGAACAGAAATTTCATCGAATAGTCAGCGACCCACTTTAATTGACCATTACTTTCCCGAAGCAATTGAACTCTATCAAGAATTAGAAGGGAGAGGATGGCATCCCGAACAAACGCCCGATTTTTCTTGGCAAGACTTATTAAAACCATCTCTATACAAAACTTGGGCTTTTCAAGAATGGGTTAATTTACGTCAATTAGAAATAGAAAATAAATCCCTAAAAGCTCAACTGCAAGAGCAATATGATGAATTAGAAGAAGTAAAAGTTATTCAAGCTGAAGCAGAACAAACGAAAACTCAACTCAAAACAGCAGAATCTCTATTAGAGCAATCTCAATCTCAATTACAAGAAACTGAAACCGTCTTAAAACAATCTCAAAATAAGTTACAAGAAACAGAATCTGTTTTACAACAATCTCAAACTCAGTTAAGTAAAACCGAGTCTGTTTTACAACAATCTCATCATCAACTCAATCAAACCCGGACTGAATTAGAAACAGCTAAAAACCAATTGAGTCAAGCTCAATTTGATGTGATGCGGTATCAATCCCAGTTACATCAAACTCAAGAGGAATTAGAATATTATGAAATTCAGTATCCTCAACTTCAAGAGGATTTAAAACGATCTCAATCTAAACTAGATGAAGCGGAAGTTCAACGGGATGAAGTGGACTCTATTTTAAGTCAACTAACAACTCAGTTACAGCAAACCCAAAAGCGGGAAGAACGTTTTCAAATTCAACTGCATCAAACCTTAGAAGAACTAGAGCAAACTAAAACTAAACTTCAACAGGATCAAGATAACTTACAAGAAACAAGTAATCAAATTAAACAGTTAAAGCGAGATTTAAAACGGTCTACTTCCCAACTGTATCAAGTAGAAAGTGAGTTTGATCTATCCCATTCTCAATTGCAACAGTCCGAATCTCAACTCGAACAAGCCCAAACCGAATTAACCGAAATTAAATCCCAATTCCAGGAAACTAAGCGAGAATTCAAACAAAAACAAGCCCAAGTTAATCAACTGCAAACCGAATTAAAACGATCGCAATCTCAAATGTATCAACTGCAAATTGAATTAGCCCAATCTCAATTGCAAATCCAACAAATTCACGAACGTCAACAATTAGAGCAAACCCTCAGTGATAATCCCCAAAAACACCATGAGATGGACTATAACCTCTTAATTTGGGATGCCTGGAATGCCTATCGCAACGGTAAACTCCCTCAAATGAAAGCCCACCTGCAAAAAGCATTAAAGTTAACCACAGCTTCCGCCAGTGAAACAATTTTAACCTGGCTAGAAAGTTTCTCTAAATTGTCCTTAGCCCAGGGCATGGAACTAGATTCCGAAAGTTTAACGAATTCTGAGGAATGGAAACAGTTAGTCCGACAGATGACAGTAAAAAAAGGTGTTACCCTGACCGAAAAATCTCATGAATTAGGCAAGACCCAAGAGACCCAAGAGTTGAAGGCGGTTGAAACCGCAGCTACACAAACAAAACCCGCCGATGCGGGTTGAAGATTTAGATGCTGTGGACATTGTTTGTCCGCGTAGGTGGACATCGTTTGTGTAGTAGCGATTTTAATGGCCGAGATTTCTTTTTTGTCAAAAAAGCTCCCAAATGTAGTAAACTCTGGCTGACACCTGAAGAACCTTTTGCACCTGTAACCTCAGATGCCCCACCATCTGTACCACCTATTCGCTTTTGTGATTTCGGCTCTAGTCGTGATCTGGAGTACCCCGATTGTTAAGAAAATCGCCATCCGTTCAGGACGGGTTGATTTGCCCAATGATCGCAAAGTTCATCAACAACCGATGGTGCGCTTAGGTGGCGTTTCCATCTTTGCTGGCGCTGTCGTTGCTCTGTTATTGGTTTGGGGGTTAGGTGGCTTTATTGATGCCACGGGAAAACCCCTAAGCCCACGGGATGAATATGAAATTTGGGGCGTGACCCTTGGGGGTATTGCTTTTTTTATGATTGGCCTAGCTGATGATTTATTTAACCTATCCCCTTTAACTCGGCTCCTGTTACAAACCGGTGTAGCGAGTCTGGTTTGGTGGGTGGGTGTCCGCATTGACTTTTTAACGATCCCGAATTTGGGTCTAGTTCAGATTGGATGGTTGAGTTTACCGATCACAGTGATTTGGTTAGTGGGAATGACCAATGCC
Organism: Candidatus Obscuribacterales bacterium; assembly: GCA_036703685.1. GTDB lineage: Bacteria > Cyanobacteriota > Cyanobacteriia > Cyanobacteriales > Microcoleaceae > Planktothrix. Next base: position 13,858 of record DATNRE010000725.1, on the reverse strand, counting down.
ATTAACTGGATTGATGGCCTAGACGGACTGGCGGCGGGGGTTTGTGGTATTGCCGCCGTCGTGATGTTGATTGTTAGTTTATTTATGAATCAACCCGCCGCGGCGTTAATTGCAGCGGCTTTGGCCGGAAGTGCCCTAGGATTTTTAAGGTATAACTTCAACCCAGCCCAAATTTTTATGGGGGATGGAGGGGCCTATTTTATGGGCTTTACCCTAGCTGGAGTTGGGGTAATTGGTTTAGTCAAAGTAACGGCCGTGACCTCGGTGATTCTCCCCTATTTAATTTTAGCAGTTCCGATTTTAGATATGTCGGCGGTGATTTTGGATCGAATTCGCCATGGTGAATCCCCCTTTGCTGCGGATAAGCGCCACCTGCATCATCGACTATTAGACGCGGGTTTATCCCAACGCCGAACAGTATTATTTATCTATTCTCTTACCCTTTGGGTGGGAAGTTTAGCCCTAGCCTTTTCAGGAATACCCAGTGGTTTAGCCTATGCCTTGGGTGCAACCGGATTATTAGGATATACCAGTTGGCAAGCCTTAAAACGAGCCCGATTATAACAACTGTAGTAACCCCTTCAGGGGTTTCTTAATTAATTATTTATTTAATGATTGAAGTCAAAAAGATAAAGTAGTAACCCCTTCAGGGGTTTCTTAATTATTAATTATTGAACTCAAAAAGACAGGGCTGTTGATTGAACTTCTTGCCAATGTAAACGATAAAGTTGTAGGGGTTCGGTTTTCCCTTTAACAATAACAGGAGGTATTTTTTCTAAAGGTAAACTCCGATCTTTTAACTGATCCAAAGTCGATTGAGAAATTAAAATTTCGTTTCTATTAGCCGCTGAACAAATACGACTAGCCACATTCATAGTATCCCCAATATGGGTATATTGAATCAGTTTTTCTGAGCCAATATTTCCCGCCGCTACCTGTCCGGTATTCAGTCCAATATGAATATAAATCGGTTCTCCATAACGCTGTTTCCATTGCTGATTCATCCGATCTACCGTCCACTGCATTTCAATGGCGGCTCGCACGGCTCGATCCACATCATCATGGCGGGAATAGGGCGCGCCCCAAACCGCCACTAACGCATCCCCAATATATTTTTCTAAAGTTCCCTCAAAGGGAAAAACAATCTCCTCCACCATCAGTTTAAAATATTCATTTAACATGGAAATAACTTGACGGGGCTGCATTCGAGAAGACATTTCTGTAAATCGAGTAATATCAGAAAATAAGGCTGTTACTTCACTTTCCACAATTGCATCAAATTTGCCTTCTTCCCGCAGTTTTCGACTTACAGCCGGCGGAAAAAACCGTTCTAATTTATTTCTAATAACGGCTTCTTCCTGCATTTTTTTATAGAGTTCGGCATTTTCAATCGCGATCGCTGCTTGATTAGCTAAGGCGGCTAAAAATTCTACATCTTCGGGGGAATAAAGATTGGATAAGGATAAATTATCCACATACAAAACCCCAATCACAGTATCTCGCAATTTTAAGGGTGCACACATGGAAGCATGAATCGCTTGACAAAGAATCGACTCAGACCCCTCAAATCGCTCATCGGCTTGAGCATTATCTATTAATACAGCATTTCCTGTTTCTCTGACGATATTAGTAATTTTTTTACTATAAAAATGTTCATCAGCCAGGGGTTCTTCTCGAAATTTAACCGCCTTATTTTCTAAATTATTGGTTTGGGGATTAACCAGCAAAATTGCTGCCCGATCGAGATTCATAATTTGAAATAATAAATCTAAAATTCTATCCAGAAGTTTATTGAGTTCATTGGGAGAAGATAGCTCTTTACTAACTTCTAATAAAATTTTTAATTTGTCAACAATTCTTAAATTTGCATCTTGTTGCCGAATATTTAAAACGGAATTTCTAGCTTGAGAAGTTCCTAATAAATCTTGAATAATGGTATAATTATTATCGGTAGCAAATTCCTGAATCACCGAGGTTTGATGATTCTCCGCATCCGCTTTTAAAGCTGGAGTTAGGGAAACATTCATAAATTTAAACACCACACGACCACAACGAATTAAATCCCCAGATTTAAGATTCGCGTGTTCAATCATTACCTCATTCACAAAGGTATGATTACTACTCTGCATATCGGTAATTGTGTTTTTTCCCTCACTGACATCAATGCGAGCGTGATGACGAGAAAGGCTCACATCCGCTAAACAAATTGTGCTATCCCGTCCCCGTCCGATGGTATTTACACCGAACTGTAGGTTAAAGGTCATGGCACCGGTTGTGTCGGGATTACAAATTAAATATGGCACTGTCCTCTTATTAGTAATTAGTATAAGTTATCAGTAGAGACATGGGATGGCGTCTCCGTAGCAGTGATTTCTACGGTTTCCATCCTTGCCCCCTTCCAATGTAACCCCAATTCACTGATTGATCTAGTTTAGGGCATCTTAGCACCGAATTGGCCTGGGATAACAACCCAAAACTCCATTAGATAGTATGGTAAAGTAATACGGGTTCAAGGGAGTGGGGAATAGGTAATGGGTAATGAGTAATAGGTAATGAGTAATTTATTTTTTAATTTTTATATATAATAAAAGTAATCAGATTTTAGCTATATCTATAGCTTTTTGCCCTATTCTTTAGTCTTTAAAATCATTAACCTAGGACATGAGATACATCTAATTTTTACCCATTACCTATTACCTATTATTCATTACCTATTCTCATTGCCTAGCCATGTATTTAAAATTATTACATCTCCGACAGTTTCGCAATTATGCCGATCAAAAAGTTATATTTGAAGCTCCCAAAACAATTTTATTAGGAAATAATGCCCAAGGAAAATCTAATTTACTAGAAGCGGTCGAGTTACTGTCTACCCTCAAAAGTCATCGGGTGAGTCGAGATCGGGATTTAATTTTCAATCCCCAACCGACTGCACAGGTTACAGCAACTTTAGAACGGGATTTAGGGACATTAGATTTAGGGATTACTCTGCGTTCCCAAGGGGGAAGAACTGTTTCTTTAAACGGGGAATCTTTGCGCCGACATTTGGATTTTTTGAGTGTTTTAAATGTGGTACAGTTTTCTAGTTTGGATTTAGAATTAGTCCGGGGAAGTCCTGAATATCGACGCCATTGGTTAGACCGTTTATTGGTGCAATTAGAACCGATTTATGCTTATATTTTACAACAATATAATCAGGTTTTACGCCAAAGAAATGCTTTATTAAAACAAATTAAACAAAATCCAGAACCATCAGAAATTCACCATAAACAAGGGGAATTAGAACTCTGGGATGTTCAATTAGCCGTGGCTGGAACTCGGGTTATCCGCCGTCGCGATCGCGTTTTAGAACGTTTAGTCCCCTTAGCTAAAGTTTGGCATGAATCTATTAGTGGAAGTACGGAATTATTAGATATTAGTTATCAACCTAATGTTAATTTAGATTTACTCAATCACAGTTTATCAACGGCTCCACCGGAAAAAATTCAACAGGCTTTTTTTGATAAAATTTCCACAAGAGCGATCGCGGAAAAACAACAAGGAATTTCCTTAGTGGGGCCCCATCGAGATGATGTTATCTTTACTATTAATCAAACTCCAGCCCGAAGTTATGGCTCATCGGGTCAACAACGGACATTAGTTTTAGCCTTAAAATTAGCGGAATTACAACTGATTGAAGAAGTCGTGAGGGAGCCACCTTTACTGCTTTTAGATGATGTTTTAGCAGAATTAGATCTAAACCGACAAAATCAACTATTAGATGCGATTCAAGACCGATTTCAAACTTTAATTACAACGACTCATTTAGGGGCTTTTGATGCTCAATGGTTAAAACATACTCAAATTTTAAATGTTAAAGCGGGAGAGATTAGTCAGTTTATATATTAGGGAATAATAGTAGGGATAATTCATGAATTACCCCTACATTCTTACGGCAATTCCGTTAAGTTGTTTCGGATAATGGCGGCGGACTGTCGGTTTTAAACACAATTCGCAGTAAAGGAGGGGCTAAGAAGGTCGTGATAATGACCATCAGAATAATTGCCACATCCAAAGCGGGGGATAATGCACCACTCGCCGAACCCACGGCGGCGAATACTAAACCCACTTCTCCTCGGGGAATCATCCCGACGCCAATGCCAAGACGGTTGGGGTTATCCAACCCAAAAACTCCCCAACCCGCGGCAATTTTGCCCAGAATTGCCACCACAATTAAAAAGGTCGCAATAATTAACCCTTCTCGATTTTCTGGGATTGCTGGGTTCAAAACCCCTAAATTGGTTTTTGCCCCCACGGCCACGAAAAATACCGGGACAATGACATCGGCAATGGGTTTAATTAGTTCTTCTAACTCTTTACCCGGTTCAGTTTCATCTAACACTAACCCGGCGGCAAATGCCCCTAAAATTGCTTCTAAGTGAATCGCGCCGCCAATATAGGCTAAAAGCAATGCTAAAATTAACGCCGGTACTACAACCCGACCCCGGGTTTTAAATTGGGAAGCCAGGGCCACAAAAGTCCCGTTAAAAAACTTCCCTAAAACAATTGCACCTACAATGAAAACCGTGGCACTAATAATCAAATAGATGATATTAGTCACATCGATTTCACCGGTTTTAGCTAAACTGGCAACAACGGCTAAAATTAGAATTCCTAAAACATCATCAATTACTGCCGCACCCAAGATAATTTGACCTTCTTGGGTAGATAAACAACCAATTTCTGATAAAACCCTAGAGGTAATGCCGATACTGGTAGCGGTCAATGCTGCCCCGGCGAAAACCGCCGGAATTACAGGAACATGGAAAATAACGATTAATCCGGCCGTGCCCACGACAAAGGGAATCACAACCCCCAAAGAAGCGACAACAAAGGCTTGAATACCAACCGCTAGTAGTTGTTCAATATTGGATTCAAGGCCAATTTCAAACAGCAGAATAATGACACCCAGTTCCGATAAAATCTCTAAAACTTCGCTTTGACTTTTAAACGTCGCTTCTGCGGCATCTGGACTTAACCCGGCGGTTTTTTCCAGAATACTGATAATTACAGACTGAGCGCTATCAATACCCCCTTCTGGAAAAACGACCAAATTCATGGCCGAAACCCCGATAATCACGCCTCCGAGGAGTTCTCCCAGAACTGGCGGAAACCCTAACCAGTTGGCAAATTCTCCCCCCGCTTTACTGGCTACAAAAATAGCCACTAAACTCAGCAGAACTCCCAGGAGTACCATGGTTGGTTCTGCTTCAACGGTCGGACAGGCTTCCGTTGCTGTCCCCAAAATGGGTAAGAAATTTAATCCCCAGCTTGAGAATATAGAGTCTAGGGAAAAAAATCCTGTAACTAGATCCACAGTTAGCTCCAGATAACTCAACCCAATAACTTTAGCGAAAATAGGTACAGTAAGAAAGGGGGATGAGAAAAATCAATAGATACCTGTTTAATGTCTAAATGTTACAGGTTATTTTGCTAGGGGAAGGGAAAATTTAAACATACTCCCTTTTCCTAAATGACTGGAAACCGTAATTTTTCCCCCCTGTAATTCCACTAAGCGGCGGGTAATGGCTAATCCAATTCCGGTTCCTCCTGAATGTCGAGAACGGGAACGGTCAGCCCGCCAAAATCGTTCAAAAACATGGGGTAAATCTTCTTGAGAAATGCCAATTCCGGTATCAATCACCCCAATCCAAAAAAAGTTAAAATCATGGTTGGTTTTAACGGTAATGGTTCCCGTTTCTGTATAACGAATGGCATTTCCTAATAGGTTCACTAAAATTTGTTCGGTTCGATCTAAATCTGCTAAAACTAAAGGTAAATCCGGTGGGGATTCTAACTGAATAATTGGCCCATCTTCTAAGAGTTGGTCAGAAAATTTTTGAACTAAGGATACCAATAAAGGATATAAATTAACGGGTTTTTGATGGATGGGTAAATAACCAGATTCAACTTTTGAGAGTTCCTGCAAGTTATTTACTAACCGTTCTAAACGTTTGGTTTCTTTGGCTAATTGTTGATAAATTTCTGGGGAAGGGTCAATATTTCCATCGGCTATTTCTTCTAAATAACCTCTAACAATTGTTAAAGGAGTTCTGAGTTCGTGGGTTAAATCACTCACTAATTCCCGTCTACCTTTTTCCACATTTTGTAAACTAGCCGCCATTTGATTGAAACTCATGGCTAATTGATTTAATTCAGGAATATCACTGGGAGACATTCGTTCTGACCATTCCCCGGAAGCAAATTTCTGGGTAATTTCTTCCATTTCTGTTAAGGGTTTGGTAATGCGTTTAGTTAACCAATAACTGAGTCCGACGGCGGCGGTTGTTCCAGCTAAAACTGACCAAAAGGTGCTGCGGTTCCAGGCGATTTCAAATCCTCTCACCAAGCGAGTTCTAATATATTGTAACCGAAATCCTGGGCCTTCGAGTTGTTCTAAATTACTGACAAAAAATCGAGGAGAATATATTTTTCCAATAATCACTAAGGATGTCACCCCAATTAACATTACTAATAAATGGGATAAAAATAAACGACCTCGCAAACCAATTTTATTCATATTAGTAGTAAGCCCTTTAGGGCTTTATTAAATCTTAGTAGTAAGCCCTTCAGGGCTTTATCAAATCTTGGTTAATAAACTCACCCCTAGTAATAACGATTGACTATTGCCTATTCTAGTTTACCAAGTCACGCGATCGCTAATTTTCTCTAACAATTTTGGCCCAAAACCGGACACCTGATCTAAATCTTCTAGGGAAGTAAAGGGTTTTTTCTGTCGAGCGACTATAATATTTTGAGCTAATTTTGCCCCGACGCCGGGTAAGGTTTCTAACTCCTGTTGACTGGCGGTATTAAGATTAATTTTACCAGAGGAACTTGTTTTTGTAGGAGCAGTTTGAGAGATCACCGTATTACCACAGGCTTTTAGATCTTTTTCAGCTTTTGTTAATAGCCAATTAGGAATCCCTTGGGCGGAATTTTGATACAAACGCTCAAATTCTCGCTGAAAATGAGTCGCAATTATTGGATTTTCAATGACAATTAGAGTTTCATCATTTTGGGTATTTGCGCCTTCCGTCCAATTATGGGAACCTGTAATCACAATTTTACCATCAATAATTCCAAATTTATGATGTAAGCGATCGCCTGGTGATAAATTAGGAACTCCTACGGTTGAAATCGGCTGTTTCCAAGGATTATTTCCTACTTCATAACGACAATTATTAACTAAAGCAATTCCCATCATATCCAAACCTTCACTATAGGAACGATAGGCAAAACTCGGATCAATTAACCCCCGAATTGAGACGTTATTTTGATATTTTTTTTCTAAAGTATTAACAATATCTTGGGCGGAAAACACAAACAAAGCAAAATCAAAAGATTGATTGATTTGTTGCAATTTTTGTTCAATTAAACCATTGGTAGTATTTTGCCAAGGTTGTTTTTGAGAAGTGGGAGAAAATTGAACTTTTAAAGGAGTATTCCCCACTAAAATATTCTGCACCCCGCGAAAGGGTTTGTTAATTCCAAATAGACTATCCTTTTTTTTACCCACTCCATCCCCCCACATGAAGTTGAATTCTTCAGAAAACAATTTTGCTAATTTTGAACTTTCAATCTTTAATAAATTATTGGCATTTCCTAAACTTTCTATGGTCTGAAAATCTCCATGAACATCACTGGTTGTCCAGTTAGCAGAAGTAACAATTAAAGTTTTTTCATCTACCACAATAAATTTATGGTGCATTAACCCCGTCCCCTTGGAGCCATCTTCGGTATCATCAATAATCGGAATCCCCGCCTTTTCTAATATAATTAAAGCATCCCGTTGCTGACTTTCCTCTAGGCTAACTTTTCCATCCTGGTTTAAATCAGCTAATAAGATAAATTCCTGATATCGAGCCTGTTCTGGTTCCGGTAACTGTTGAATTTCTGCCAGGGTAAATTGACTCCAGGGACGGCGATAACTATTTTCTAAAATAACTCGAACTTGAACCCCAGCTTGGTGACGTTCTACTAAAGATTGGGCAATATTCGGTAAACGAAATTCTTGAACCGCCACATCAATTGTTGATGTAGATTGAATAATAGTATCAATAATAATTTGTTCTAAATCATCTCCAAAGCGAGAGATATGCCGATAAGGTTCGGTATAAACTGCGGCTTCTGAATGATTAAAATAAACCTGAATTAAAGGATCTTGAGGAAGGGGTTCTAAACGGGGTTTTAAGACCGATTCCGATGAAGTTTTAACACAACCATCTAAACCTAAAGTTAACCAGAGGGTTAACGCCAACCGTAACGATCTCCTGATGACTTGATGCACGACCATAAAAAATCGAGGCTTTTTTTATATTAACTTTTGACAGCGTTTCTGATAAATATTTGCCACGCGATCTCCTTGATTTTGACAGTAACATTCAGCAAAAAGTTGCCCCGCTTGAGCTAAATTGCCTTGAGCATAAAGTTCCAATGCCTCGGTAAATAAAGGCAAAGTCCTTAACTTTCCCCCCTTAACTTCGGGGGAGTCCTCATCAAATACCTCATAAACCGTCACCGCCTCCGATTTTCCCTTAACCTTAACAATATCAATAGTGCGGATATGATAGTCTAAAGGGTTTTTAAGACGAGAATAGGTTTGTTCAGTAATCAATAGGGAGACTTGATAATTTTTGGTTAAACCTTCCACCCGGGACGCTAAATTAACCGCATCAGAAATCACAGTTCCATCCATCCGATTTTGTCCCCCAACGGTTCCCAACATCAAAGATCCGGTATTAATGCCAATGCCAATTTTTAAGGGTGGATAATGATTTTGGAGTCTCTCAATATTATATTCATCCAGTCGTTTTAACATCGAAATTCCCGCTTTTAAAGCATTATCTGCATCCCCGCTAAATAAAGCCATAATCGCATCCCCAATATATTTATCAATAAAGCCTTGGTTTTCAATAATAGCAGGTTCCATCTGACTCAGATAGGAATTAATAAACTTAAAGTTTTCTTTCGGTGTCATGCTTTCACTTAAACGGGTAAAGTCCCGAATATCTGAAAAAAGCACTGACATTTCTAACTGGACGTGATCGCCTAATTTCACATCAACAATACTAGACTTGCCTAAAAACTCAAGAAATTGACTCGGAACAAATCTTTCATAGGCTTGATTCAATTGTGCCATATTCTTATAGAGTTGGGCATTTTCAACGGAAATGGCAACTTGAGCCGAGAGCAGATTTAATAGTTCTTGTCTTTCGCTGGTAAAAGCTTCTGTGGTTAAATTATTTTCTAAATAAACGATACTAATTAATTGACCTTGATTAATTAAGGGAACACACAAAATAGATTTTGGTTGATAATTTTTGATATAAGCATCATTTTTGAATTGACCGTTTTGGTTGGCATGATTGAGGACAACACTCTCTTGAGTCCGAGCCACATAATTGACAACCGCTTGCGAGATTTCTAAACAATTTTCAACCGGAATCGATTGTAATACCGTTACTGGTTCATGGTCAAGGGTTCCTTCGGCTTCAATGAATAGTTTACCCTGGTTTGATAAAATCAGATAGCCTCGCTGTGCTCCCGCATTTTCAATTAAAATTTTCATTAAGCGAGAGAGTAATTGCTCTAATTCAATTTCACTAGAAATCGCCTGGGATGCTTTTAATACTGTGGCAATATCCAGATTTAAACCCGAGCTAGTGGTGGTGATTTGACTAGAAAGAACACCTCGTTGAGTTACCGTTAATAAATCGGGATATTGGGTTTGTAATTGTTTGACCTTAGCCGTTGCCCCCCAAATTTCATAATAATACCGAGCTTCTTGCATATAGGCTTTAGCGATAATTTCTTGATATTTTCCTAGATAAAACTTTGCTGCTAGTTCATAAGCGATCGCAACTTCGTGAATATATTCATTTTTTTTTGCTAAAGTAATCGCTTGATCATAATAACCCATTGCCCTATAATCTTTTCCCAAAACTCGACATAATTCGGCTTCCACTAGCAAATATTTATGCCGGTTATTTTGAGGAGTATAATCTGCCATTTTTTTAAGTTTTTTTTGATTATTTTTTATGATTAAATAATTCTGTTTGAAGCCAGATTTACTTTGATACAAACCTAAACGAACCAAGGAATTATAAAAATTGAAATGGGAGCTTTTTAAAAGAGCGAATGCTCCATCACTATAATCTTCTATAACTTTAGCTATAGAAATAGCTTCCTCTAGTTCTCCAAAGAAAAAGCAAAGTACAAATTTGAAAAAATAGAGAAAATAAATTGCATTTCGATCATGTCTATCATAAAATATGGGAATGGCTGTTTGTTCATCAAAAGATTGTCCAATTAAATAATGAGGTGTTTCTGATTCTCCCATTAAATTCAGAATAGCTTGATGCAAAATACAGTTTAAATCAGCACTTCTATCTTGTCTTAATTGACGAACAGCTTGGGCATAAGTTGCTACTTCTAATTCCAGTTGTGGTAATGCACAACCACTCAGAAAAGCACAACAGATGTAAGCATAAGTTGCATAGGAAGCAAATTCTAAATCACCGGTTTCCAGTCCAAGTAAATAAGCATTCTGAAGGGGAGTTAATATATTTTTTACAGGTTCTTTCCAATGTATTATAAAGTTATTTACTGTAAATTCTGTTCTACATTTTACATCTTTAGCATTCAGTTTTGAGACCAATGCCACAGCCAGTTGACCAAATTGATAGCCTGAATTAATATCACCAAAAATACCACAAAGAATTGTTCCATAGCCACTATAGGCTGAAAAAGGGGATTCAGAAGTATTCCCCCACTTGATGGATAAATTAACTTGTTCAAACACAACTAAAGGTAACATTAAAGGGGCAAACATATAGGTTGTGCTGCTAATTTTACTTAAAATTCGCATGGCTGCCTGAGCAGAAGAATTGGTCATGATGGGCAGGTCAATTAAACTATTAATCGGTCGAAATCCCAGGGTTAATTTTGTTCGTAATAGTCCCCATAAAATATCAAAATTACCAGGATTTTTGGGTAATTTAATCCCCAGTAAATTCAAGACTTCTAATCCAGTTTGAATGGCTTCCTTGAATTGTCCTTGGGCGTTATAGCTCATAATTTTTATTTCATAAACTTTGACTTGATCTAAAACTGTTTTGGCTTGCGAGAGTACCATTTCAATCCAGGTTTCCATCAAAGTAAAATCCGTATTTAGATAGGCAATCTCTGCCGATTCTTCATATAAAGAAAGTGTTGATTGATATTGGGTTTCCCAGCTATTCGTTGTTAACAGTTTTATTCCCGTTTGTAAATAATTTAAAGCGGGTTGATAGGCCGCAGACAACTTGGCTTTCTTCGCTGCTATCAAATTTAATTCTGCCAATTCTTGTTTTTCTAGCGGGTCAGAAATTAAGGGAATGCCCAAATTGAGTTGATTCACAATATCAAATATTTTCTCATCTCGCCCATCTATAGTCGTATTTTTCAGAATTAATTGACCAATTTTTTGATGAAAATAATATTTTTTACTGTCTTCGATGAGTCCATAGGCAGCTTGCTGAATTCTATCGTGATTAAATTGATAGGCGACGGATTTAATCTCCCGAGTTTCTAAGGATTTTGGTAAAAATTGTTTTTTAGCTAAGACCAATTCTATATCGATTATATTTCCCACGGGATTCACTAAATTTTCCGCAATAGCCCCATATAAATCACCGATGATTGTCTCAATTTCTTGTTGAGTAATCAAGGCTAAAGTTTCCAAATCAAATTGATTTCCGATACAGGCAGATAGGGTCAATATATCTTGTGTACTCTCGGGCAAACTTTTGATTTTTCCCATCATAAATTCTACGACATTATCAGTAAAATCTCGACTTTTAATCTGTTCTAAATCCCATTTCCATTTTAAATGTTGATAATCGAAACTTAATAACCCTTCCATATAAAGTGATTTCAAAAATTCATTCATAAAAAAAGGATTTCCCCCGGTTTTTAAATGCACTAAATTAGCCAATTCTCTGATTAATTCCTGATCACAATTAATTAAATCAGCAATAAATTCAACCGTGCTTAATTCATCTAAAGCAGATAAATAAATAGGATTAATAATAATTCCTTGTTGGGTTATTTTATCTAGGGTTAGCATTAATGGATGAGCAGGCGTAACTTCCTGATCCCGATAAGCACCAATGAAAAATAGCCCGGGTGAATTAACTCTCATCAGCACTTGTATTAGGGTTAATGATCCACCATCTGCCCACTGTAAATCATCGATAAATAAAACTAAAGGATGTTCAGGTTGTGTAAAAACTTGAATAAAATTTTGGAAAACTAAGTTGAAGCGATTTTGAGACTGACCCGCATAAAGTGTAGTTACAGGCGGTTGTTTTCCTATGATTAATTCAATCTCTGGAATTACTTCAATAATCACTTGACCATTAACACCTAATGCACTCAAAAGTTTTTCTCGCCATTGTATTAACTCTACTTCACTTTCTGTTAATAGTTGTTTGACTAAAGATTGAAAGGCACTGACCACAGCACTATAGGGAATATTCCGTTGATATTGATCAAATTTACCTGAAATAAAATATCCCCGTTTTTCGGTAATTGGTTTATATATCTCCTGCACCAAAGCGGTTTTTCCAACTCCAGAATAGCCGGAAATTAATATCATTTCTCTCTGGTATTTTACCCAGGAAAAAGCTGTTAGTAATTGCTCTATTTCCTGCTCTCTGCCATAGAGTTTTTGAGGAAGTTTGAATTTGTCAGAAATATCTTGTTCTGCTAGAAAAAAATTTATTAATATAGTCCCAGAACTCTGAAGTTGATTTAGACATTTTTCTAAATCAAATTTAATGCCAAATGCACTTTGATATCGTTTTTCTGCCGTTTTTGCCATCAGTTTCATGACCATATCCGAAACAACTTGGGGAATGTCTGAATTAATCTTCGAGGGGTCTAAAGGTTGTTTGGCAATATGACAATGAACTAATTCCAGGGCATCCGTTGTTTCAAAAGGAAGTTGATGGGTTAGCAATTCATAAAAAGTAACACCCAGAGAATAAAAATCCGTGCGATAATCCAAACTACAGTTCATTCGTCCAGTTTGTTCCGGGGAGAGATAGGCGAGGGTTCCTTCAAGAATATTAGGATTTTTAAGAGTTGTATTTTCTTGATTTAATTGCGTAGAAATCCCAAAATCAATAATTTTGACTTGTCCGGTCGTCGGGTTAAAAATAATATTAGAGGGGTTCAGATCTTTATGAATAATATTTTTAGCGTGAATATGTCCTAGGGTTTCCGCGACGGAAAGGGCAATCTGTAAAAATTCCTTGAGGGTTAAGGGTTTTTTTTCTATCCAAAGTTTCAAAGATTTTCCCCCAAAATCTTCGAGGAACATGATCAGGGTATTTTGATATTTTTGCAAATTATAGGCTTTAATCACCCCGGGTAAATTCAGGGATTGGGTAATTTCATATTCCGTGCGATAACGTGCGAGTTCCGTGGGAGTGGGATAATTTTCTTTGAGAACTTTTAAAATTAGTGGTTGATTATCTTCCTCTCGAATCGCTTTATAGACGAGAGAGTTGGCACTTTCATAGATTTGGGAAATAATCGTCACATCAGGAAGATTGAGCATATCTATAATGTCGCCCGAATAAGTATTTATACTACAATAATTTGATAAACTTTACAGAAACTTTAACTAGGGTATTGCCAATTTTACAGAGTCTTTAAAAATTATAGATATCAGTATAGAAATAGTTTAGCCTAAACTCAACCGTAATTTTAGATCATTAAAATATTTTCATTTCACTATGAATTGTTTTTCAATGAACCTTAAACTTAATTC
>DATNRE010000724.1:0-3144 GCA_036703685.1 Candidatus Obscuribacterales bacterium | reverse complement strand
AGTTACCTCCAAAGATATTAGTTAACGTTAATTGAATGCCCTTAACCGTCCCGATTAGGTAGGTTAGATTAGCTATTCGGTTGTCAAGGATCTAATCGGTGGAGTTGTCTGAGAGTCGCCTGAGAGTGCATTGAGTATCATCTCAGAGTACAATCTAACATCTATACGTCAGTATTGTACTTATGTACTCCCGTTAGTACAAGGGGATAATTGTAAAGATTTGTTAAGGAGTGTACTATAGGGACGTACATCACCCTTGAACGTTAAACTTGTACTAAGTAGACTGAGGTGAGTAAATAAGCATGAGGGAGAAGCCAGGATATAAGCCAATATGCTTCTATGTTGAGGTTGAGAAGCATAAGGAACTAAAGATAAAAGCCGTTCAATCCGATACGACTCTTAATGATTATGTTGCAGATATCGTCTTGAAATCGATGGATGACAATAGCCATGAGGTTGAGGGCGAGTGCTGTCAGTTTCTCAAGGAAATACTAAACGGCCAAAAACCTAAAAGCGGGGTAATTGTTAAAGTCGCTCATCTACTGGACGTTAGACCGGAAAAGTTAAAGGAACTGCAAGAACGGTACATCAAAGGGAGTAATTCAGATGTTGAAGTTGTTGCAATGCCCTAAATGTCAAATAGCTATAGGACGCGAAACGGTTAAGTTCTCCTTACCATCGCGTTCTCAGGCGTTGGAGTTTGTTGATACCCAAACCGATTCGATTGTTAGGTTTTTGAATCGTTGGGGATTAAGAGAAGCAACAATCATCTACCCAAGCCATAGCGGTGAAAAATCTATACCCGTACCTGCTACCCTGCAAACTTCAGAGGAACCCATGATCAAAGGTTTGACTGATACCCAATGGCTCAGAATTGCTGAGGAAATCCTGAGCGAGAATCGCCCGACGTTCCTTGTCAGTATGTGTCAGCATAAAAATGTTTTAGTAAATTCGGCGGCGTGCGAGTTGATGGGGTGCAGTGCTGAGGAACTGTTAAGCCGTGACTTAGCTCCCTTATGGGTTCCCCCCGGTGAACTTAAACCCATCAGTTATAGTGTCCAACTTCCCCCGCATCTAGCAGAATTTCACAAACTATTAAGCCAACAAACTGAACTAATAAATCATACTTTTAGCAACTGGAAACCCGCAGGGGATAACTCCGATGCTCATTGGGTTATTTGGAACGATGATATTAAATTTGTGGAGCTAGACGGCAATCCATATCGCTTAATGCGGGTTAATGGCTTTGACACCGTTAGAGTCTAAACCAAAGGATTATCAAGGCTTTGGGGGGTGAGGGTGTCGGGAAATAGAGTTATTCCGTCCTGGGTTTGGGCGGCGGTGGCGATCGCGTAATGGGTCTATATGGGTCTAAATGGGACTAAAATCAAAACCCATGCTTAGAGTAAATTAGAGTAAATTAGAGTAAATTTGCGATCGCCTTCCCCAACAAAGGGGGAACAGTCCCCCCGGTTTGTTGGATTAAACAGCCTTAACGATTCCTTGCTGTTCATCAGGTTTGAAAGCGTAATCTAAATTAGTTAACCGTTCCCATCGTTTCACCTCTGGCATTGACCCATACCACATAACCCCTAGGCAATGTTCAAAGCCTTCTACCTTGTCATTATTCTCCGAGATGTGAATTTGACCGCTCCATGAAGACTTAAACCAATTACTCCAAGTGTTCAATAACCGCTTATTAGAGAACCCGACTAATAAAGTATTCTCCCGTCGCCAAGCCCTTGAGTTCAGTTGGGTTAATTCGGGTTGGTTTTCCGATTGAGTTAGATATTCAAGTAACGGTGGCTCCGATGTAGGTTCTGGGCTTGGCTCAGGACTTGGCTCAGGCTCCGGTTCACCGTCTGTATGTTTTGGGTAGAAGTTATCAATAATTCCCTGAACACTACCTTCTGATATAACTTGGGAAAACATTACCAACCAATCCCCATCGCACTCGATAATCTCAAATTTAAGAGAATAGCCTTGATCAATACAATCATTGGCAACGGCTTCTAACTCTAATTTAAAGCGTCGTTTCTTGGGGATAAATACCCGGACTGATGACTCATTATCCCAGTAAATATTATTAGAATATCGTGTGGATTGTGTTGGTTTGGTTTCCGTTTCTGGGTGAACTAATTGAACAGCATCGGCAGGGAATGAGTAGGCAACATCCCCGGTGTTACTCTCCCAAGCGCAAAGTACCTCGAATCCCTTAACCCCTTTCACCCGAAACTGACGGCCGTGCCATAGCTCGTTATTCTTGTGTTGGATAATGTCATCTGGTTTTAGCTTGGGAACGGCGGCGGGTTCGGGTGTTGGTTTAGGTTCGGGTGTTGGTTCCGGTGTAGGTTCAATTGCCACAGCTTCAAATTCGGGGCCGTGGATCAATCCCTCTATTTCGATTAATAAGTTAACGGGTTCTATCATTGCATCTTCCATTGAACCAATTAAACTTTTAACTCGGTTAATAACGTCTGAATACTCACCCATAATGTTGTCTAATTGGGTTTTGCGGTAGGTTAAAAGCTCAAGTTGAGAGTTAATTGAATCGAGTTCTGATTGTAGAGAGTTCATGGTTTTAGTCCTAAGTTTTGAAGGGTTAGGGGGATATTTCACCCCCAATGGTTTGATTAATTCTTAACCTTTAATCCGTTTAATCAAGGCGTTTGAGATGTCCTTATCCCAGAGATAGGAACAAAATCCAAAGTTAGCTAAGGCGCGGCGAAAAGCCTGACTTTCTGCGTCAACCACCGGCCCCCCATATCCCTCGTCTAGCAAGGTATCTGAACCCGTGGCGGTGCGCTTAAAACTGCCGTCTGAACTGTGAATCGTTACGCAACACTCAACCGTTACCCGTTCACCTATTTGATTTAGACTGATTGACTTTTCCCATCCGGGGGTAATGTAGTCCATGCAACATGAGAGAAGTTCCCAAGGTAAAAATATAATCTGGGTGTTGCCTTTGGATTTGAACTGATAATAACTATCAGGAACTTTGCGGTATAAATCTTTTTGAATGTCCAGAAACGGGCGGTTAATTCCCAAGGTTTGACCCGTTGCTAAGGCGACTCTTAAATCCTTGGGAGTATTGGGTAGAATCGCTGTGTTAATAGCTGTTGCGGTGCTTTGAAGTGATTGCAT